>QHTP01000132.1 GCA_003220855.1 Gemmatimonadota bacterium | reverse complement strand
ACCGGTCGCCGGCGTCCTGATGGTGTTCAGCTTCCTGGTCGTCCCGGCCGTGATCGCCTTCCTCTTCACGCGTGACATGAGACGTCTCGCCTACATCTCGTGGGGCTCGGGCGCGCTGGCGTCGGTGCTCGGCCTGTGGCTGTCGCTTGCCGGGGACCTGCCGACCGGCCCGCTGATCGTCTGCATGTACGGGATCGTGCTGGTGGGGGCGATCGTGCTCCGAAAACTGATGCCCGCACGAGCATGATCGGCGCCACCGGGCGTCCCCGCGGGGCGCGCGTGGTGTTGCTCCTCGGAGCCCTCTGGCAGCTGGCGCTACCCGGCGCTGCTGCGTGGGCGGACGCCCGGCTGGACGCGGCGGGCACGCACGCGACCGCGCATTTCGAGTCCCGCACCACGAACAGCTGCGCGCGCATCCACCCACCGGAGTGCGCGCTGTGCCATTTCCTCACGGCTCCGGTCCTCACGGGCCGGGCCACGCCGCTCCGTCTCAAGGTCGCCGAGCGCCGCACGCCGCGTCCCGTCGACCCGGCCGTCAGCCCGCACCCGCTCGCCCGACCCCACCCGCAGCCCCGAGCCCCTCCGACACTCTCCTAGCCGTGCAATCGCTCCGTCGCGCTCCCTCACCGGAGCCGCGCCGGAACAGTGCTGTAGCACTCACGACAAGGAGAACACATGCGTTCCAGAACGTGGATGCCACTGGCCTTCATGGTGTGGCTCGCGGCGGCCTTCTCGGCCCGTCCTGCCTTCGCCGCCGACGGCGACATCGGCGGCGCCGTGGCCGATAGCGCGAGCGGCACACCGCTGCCGGGCGGCGAGGTGCGGGTGCAGCGCGGGAGCGATCTCGTCGCCATCGCCACCACCGATGCCTTCGGTCGCTTCGTCGTCCATAACTTGCCGGCGGGGTCATACCGCGTCGAAGTACGATACCTCGGCTATCGCCCGGAAACGCGGGAGGTGAGCATTGGAGCCACCGAGGGCCTGAGCCGTGCCGACTTCCACATGGTGCCGCTGCCCATCAATTTGTCGGCCGTCGAAGTGACGTCGGTCGTGCCGCTTGCGGTCGACACACGCACCGGCAACCAGGTCTTCAAGCAGAACGACTATCACGGCGCGCCCACCAACACGACGTCGCAGATCCTGCAGCAATCGATCGGGGGGGCGGCGCGGGCGCCGACCGGCGAGGTGCACATCCGCGGCCAGCACGCCGAATACACCTACTACGTAGACGGCGTGCCGGTGCCCTCGGGCATCTCGGGCAGCCTGAACGAGCTGTTCGACCCGCAGGTGGTGAACCAGATCGACTTTCAGACGGGTGGCTGGGACGCCGAGTACGGCAACAAGAACGCCGCGGTCGTCAACGTCACGACACGGATCCCTTCCGGCGGGTTCCACCTCGATGCCTCGAGTTACGGCGGGTCGTTCAGCGCGAACGGCGAGGCCCTGAACGCCAGCACGAACGCTGGGAAGTGGGGGTTTTTCATCTCGGGTACGCGTCAGGCGACCGACATGCGGCGCGAGCCGATCGTGTTCGACTCGCTGCACAACGCGGTGGAGAACTTTCACAACGATGGTACCGACCTGTTTGGCTTCGCCAAGGTGCAGTACGTCCCCTCCGATCATGATGTCCTGAACATCGACCTGAACCGGTCCCGCACGCGTTTCGCCGTCCCGTTCGACTCGGCCAACGGGATCATCGATGACCACCAGCAGGACGTGAACGGGTTCGTCAACCTGGGCTGGAACCACCGGTTCGCCGAGAGCGCGAGCGGCGCGGGCGGCTCATCGGAGCTGTTCGCGGGAGCGTTTTTCCGGGATGGGAGCCTGAACTACACACCGGGTCTTACGGACTCGGCCACCTTCCAGTTCCCCGGCGACACGAACCACTACATCGTCGCGGAAGATCGGAATTTCCACACGGCCGGCGTCAAGCTGGACTACACGCTCCAGCCCCACCACGGGCTCGAATTCAAGACCGGCGTGCTCGCATCCTACACCGGTGGACACGAGGACTTCTCCTCGGTCACCAACCAGGACAGCCCCGGACCCGCATCGAACTCTGATCTCAAAGGCAGTGACGTGGGGGTGTACGCCCAAGCGGCGATCGCGCCGTCGGACCATTGGGAGATCCGGACGGGCGCGCGGTTCGACAACCACAACGCTCCGTTCGCAGGGAACCAGAACCAGGTGAGCCCGCGGGTGAAGCTGAGCGTCTTCCCCGATCCCGCCAACACGTTCTGGGTGTACTACGGTCGGTTGTTCCTGCCCACCAACGTGGAAGACCTCCGTGCCATCACCAGCACCGCTCAAGGCGGGGTCGCGGCGGACCCGACTGTTCCCGAGCGCGACGACTTCTACGAGGTGGGGTACGTGCATCGCTTTCCGATGGGTGTCGTCACCAAGCTCTCCGCCTACCACAAGCGGAGCAGCCCGGGCATCGATGACGCCACCATCCCTGGTACCGCCATTCTGACCTCGGTGAACATCGGGCGCGTGCGGATTACGGGAATCGAAGGCGTCGTCGAGGTGCGACCGCGGGGGCCGGTCTCGGGCTACCTGAACCTTGCGCTGAACCACGCGTACGGCTTCGACGGGGTCACCGGCGGATTTTTCCCGCCCAGCACGGACTCGACCCCGTTCGACCTGGACCACGACCAACGCTTGTCGGGCGTCGCCAGCATGGTCTACTCGGCGCACGGCTTCTATCTGTCCGCGACCGGGATCTACGGGAGCGGCCTGACGAACGGCAACAGTCCCGACTCGACGTACGGCACGGGGTTGTTCGACTTCAACAAGTCGATCAAGGTCGACCCCAACTTCATCCTGAACGCCAGCGCCGGCTATACGTTCGCGGTCGGCGCGACCGTGATCCGGCCGCAGGTGTATATAGAGAACCTGTTCGACAGCAAGTACGCACTGAAGGGACCGTTCTTCAGCGGGGCATCACTGGGCAGACCCCGCAGCGTACAATTCCGGGTCAACATCGGAGCCTGAGGATCGTCACGGGATGCCAGCGCGGAGGTCGAGATGAAGCATCGCACGGCGGAACGAATCGTCACCTGGGCGCTCCTCGCCACGGCTGCGTGTAGCCACGACACCACCGGCCCGAGCACACCGCCGACGTGCAGCTCCGCGCTGGCATCTCCCCTTACGCTCGTGATCGGGGCGTACGCCTCGATCGATCCGGCCTCCGATGGCGGATGCGTCACGTTACCCGCCAACGCGTCGGTGGACTCGGCCGAGTATCTGCTCGTGCCGCAGTCGGTGGCCGGCACCTTCGGCGAGTCGTCGCCCTTCCAGCTCCGGACCGCGACTCTCGCGGCCACGGCCATGCTGGGGCAGCGTTTGGCCGAGCCGGCGTCGCCGCGCGCCGCCGCAACGCGGTTCGACGGCATGCTGCGGGCTCTGGGACGCGCCCGATCGTTCGCCGCGGCCGCGGCGCTGCGATCCGCCCCGGCGGCGGCCGCACCGCGGGCGCCCATCGCCCCGACGCCACCCGTCGTGGGGGACATCCGCAGCTTCGCCGTGTGCAACTCGCTCGACTGCTCCACGTTCAAGACCGTGGGCGCGCGCGCCCGCGCCGTGGGCGCCCACGTGGCCATCTACATCGACACCCTGGCGCCCGCCGGAGGGCTCGACTCCACCCATCTCGACACGTTGCGGCAGGTGTTCGATACGCTCCTCTATCCGCTCGACACCGCCACGTTCGGCGCGGTATCGGATCTCGACGCAAATGGAGTGGTCATCGCCCTGATGACCCCCGTGGTGAACGCCCTGGTGACCAAGACCGCGTGCGGCAGCTCGGGCTTTATCGCGGGATTCTTTTACCCGGGAGACCTGGACCTGTCGGCCCCTTCGAGCAGCTCCAACCACGGTGAGATCTTCTACTCGATCGTGGCCGATCCGACCGCGACCCTCAGCTGCGCGCACACGAGCGGCGAGGTAGACAGCATCGCCCCCGGTACCTTCGTCCACGAGTTGCAGCACATGATCAACTTCGCCGAGCACATCCTGAGAGGGACGACGACCGAAGAGGGTTGGCTGGACGAAGGGCTATCCAAGTACGCCGAGGAGCTGGCCGGCCGAAAGTACCTGGCACTCACGCCCCCGGACAACGGCACGTTCTCGCTGTACGCGTTCAACGACGTGGACGACGCCTATAAGTACCTGAGCGCCACCGGCGCTTCCCCGCTGCTGATCGAGTTCGACCAGGGCACGCTCGCGGAGGTGGGCGCGAGCTGGCTGTTCACGCGTTATCTGGTGGATCAGTACGGCGCCGGTCTGCCCGGGAAGCTCGTGCAGACTACGCTGGCAGGGGCCGCCAATGTCGCCGCCCAGACCGGTCATAGCTTCGACACCACCGTGACGCGCTGGGCGCTCGCCAACTGGGTGTCCGACCTGCCTCCCTTCATCGCACCAGCAGAGCTCACCTACTCGTCCTGGCACTTCCGCACGCGCACCTTCGCGTCGCTGAACCAGCAGGATCCCCAGCACTTCCCCCTCCCCTACCCGCTCGTGCCCACAGCCAGCGCGGGGAGCGCCGTGAGTTTGAGCGGGACGCTGCGATCGGGCTCGGGGGTGTACGGGAGGGCGCTCCAGGCGCCCGGGGCGGCGGCGTTCACCCTGTTCTTTAACGGCGGCGGGAACGCCGCTCTGCCGGCTGCGGTCGTGCCGCGGCTCAACGTCATCCGGATCCGTTGACGCTGGGGGGGGCGGCCGCCTGCTGCTTGACAGCAACGGCCGGCGCGCATAGCATAACCCCTTCACAAAAAAGGACTTGTGTCTTCGATGTCGATCCGGCGCCAGGAGGCCCTCGATTACCACTCGCAGGGCCGCCCCGGCAAGATCCAGGTTTCGCCGACCAAGCCCTTCAAGAACCAGCGCGACCTGTCGCTCGCGTACACGCCGGGGGTAGCGGAGCCGTGCCGTGAGATCGCCGCCCACCCGGACGACGCCTACACCTACACCGCCAAGGGAAACCTGGTGGCCGTGGTCACCAACGGCACGGCCGTGCTCGGGCTGGGCAACATCGGGGCGCTCGCCGGCAAGCCGGTGATGGAGGGCAAAGGGATCCTGTTCAAGGCATTCGCCGACATCGACGTGTTCGACCTCGAGGTCGGCTCCGACGATCCGCGCGATCTGGTACGCTTCTGCCAGCTGCTCGAGCCCACCGTCGGCGGGATCAACCTCGAAGACATCCGGTCGCCCGACTGCTTCTACGTTGAACAGGCGCTGCGCGAGCAGCTCTCCATCCCGGTGTTCCACGACGATCAGCACGGCACGGCGATCATCACGGGAGCGGCGCTCCTGAATGCGCTCGAAATCGTGAAGAAAGACATCCGCCAGGTGCGGGTGGTGTTCGCGGGCGCCGGCGCCGCCGCGGTCGCCTCGGCGAAGCACTACGTGCGGCTGGGCGTGCCTAAGGATCACATCACGCTGTGCGACGAGCTTGGCGTGCTGCACGCCGACCGCGACGACCTGGACGAGTACCGGCGACGCTTCGCCGTGCGGAGCAAGCCGCGGACGCTGGCCGAGGCGCTCGCGGACGCCGACGTGTTCGTGGGCCTGTCGGTGGGTGGGATCGTCACCGGCGAGATGCTCAAGCCGATGGCACCGCGGCCGATCGTGTTCGCGCTCGCGAACCCAGATCCGGAAATCAGCCCGGAGGAGGCCCGCCGGGCGCGCAGCGACGCGATCATCGCCACCGGCCGGTCCGACTACCCGAACCAGGTGAACAACGTGCTGGGGTTCCCGTTCATTTTTCGCGGCGCGCTCGACGTGCGTGCCCGGAAGATCAACGAGGAGATGGAGATGGCGGCGACACGCGCGCTCGCGGCCCTCGCCAAGGAGGAGGTCCCCGATGCGGTGATGCGCGCGTACGGCATCGAGCGGCTGCGGTTCGGTCCCGACTACCTGATCCCCAAGCCGTTCGATCCGCGGGTGCTCCTGTGGGTGGCGCCGGCGGTGGCGTGGGCGGCGGTGGGCTCCGGCGTGGCGGGCCGCGTGATCGACGTGGACGACTACCGCGCCCAGCTCGACGCACGTCTCGGGCGCGCGCGGGAGGTGATGCGCGGTCTGTCGGGGCGGGCCCAGCAATCCGCCCAACGCATCGTGTTCCCCGAAGGGGAGGATCCCCGCATCCTCAAGGCCGCGCGCATCCTCGCCGACGACGGCATCGCGGAGCCGATCCTGCTCGGCGACACGGACGCGATCCGCCGCCAGGCCGACGACGCGGCTGTGACGCTCGAGGAAATCACGCTCGCGAATCCGCGCGCCAGCGCCCATCTCGACAGCTTCGCGCAGGAGCTGTGGGAGCGACGCCGCCGCAGGGGGATCACGCTGCGCGAGGCACGCGACCGGGTGCGCGACCCGATGTACCACGCCCTGCTGATGCTGCGGGCCGGCCAGGCCGACGCCGTGGTCGCGGGTGTGGACATGTACTATCCCGATGCGATGCGACCGGCCCTCGAAGTCATCGGGGCGGAGCCGGGTCGCCGCCACGTCAGCGGCATCTACATGCTGGTGCTGCCGCAGCAGACGTTCTTCTTCGCCGATTGCGCCGTCAACATCGATCCCGATGCCGAAACGCTGGCGGAGATCGCCTCGGCCACGGCGCAATTCGTGCACCGGCTAGGCATCGAGCCGCGCCTCGCCCTGCTCTCGTTCTCGAACTTCGGCTCGGTGCGCCACCCCGCGGCCGACAAGGTGCAGCGGGCCGTCGCCCTGCTGCACGAGCGGGAGCCTGGCCTCCAGGCGGACGGAGAAATGCAGGCCGACACGGCCGTGGTGGAACGGATCTTGATGAAGAGTTACCCATTCTCCAAGCTCAAGGGCGCCGCGAACGTGCTCATTTTCCCCAACCTGGACGCGGCGAACATCAGCTACAAGCTGCTCGACCGGATCGGCGGGGCCGAGGCGATTGGGCCGATCCTCGTGGGGATGGCCCAGCCCGTCCACGTGCTGGAACGGGGCGCCGAGGTGAACGACATCGTCAACATGGCCGTAATCGCCGCGGTGGACGCGCAAGAGCACAGCCGGCGACCGCGGGCCGGGCCTCCCGCCACCCCATGACCGCCCGCGCCGCACGCCCGGCCGAAGGGAAGCGCGCTTCCGCCCTCGAAGCAGCGGGGCTCGTGCCGCAGCGCCCCGTGCACTGGAACCTCGGGCCGCCGGAGCTCTACGAGCATGCGGCGCGACGCGGCGAGGGCGTCATCGTCGAGGGCGGCGCGTTCTGCGCGGTGACCGCGCCGCACACAGGTCGCAGCCCCAACGACAAATTCATCGTGCGCGAGGCCTCCGCTGGCGACGACATCTCGTGGGGCCGGGTGAACCAGCCGCTCACGCCGGAGCACTTCGAGCGGCTCAAGGCCGCCGCGCTCGCCCACCTCGCGGCCCAGGAGCTGTTCGTCCGCGACCTATTCGCGGGCGCGGACCCGAATCACCGCTTCGGCATCCGCTTCGTCACGCCGAACGCCTGGCACGCCCTGTTCGTGTACAACATGTTCCTCCGTCCCACGCCGTCCGATCTCGCGTCCTTCGCTCCCGCCTGGACCGTGCTGCACACCCCCGAGCTGAACGCCGACCCGGCTCTGCATGGCACCCAGTCCGGGACGTTCATCGTGGTCCACTTCGCGCAACGGACGATCCTGATCGGAGGCACGCGTTACGCCGGCGAACTGAAAAAGGCGGTCTTCACGATCCTCAACTACCTGCTGCCCAAGCGTGGCGTCCTGTCGATGCACTGCTCCGCCAACCTCGGCCGGACCGGCGAGGCCGCGTTGTTCTTCGGGCTCTCGGGCACCGGCAAGACCACCCTCTCGGCCGATCCGGAGCGCGCGCTGATCGGCGACGACGAGCACGGCTGGTCGGATCTGGGCGTGTTCAACTTCGAGGGGGGGTGCTACGCCAAGGTCATCCGGCTGTCGCGCGAGGGCGAGCCCGAGATCTTCGCCGCCACCCGCATGTTCGGCACGGTACTCGAGAACGTCGTGGTGGACCCCGTGACGCGTGCCATCGATCTGGACTCGGCGGAGATCACCGAGAACACGCGCGCCTCGTATCCGATTCATTACGTGCCGAACCACGTCCCCGGCGGCATGGGGGGCCATCCGTCGCATCTCGTGTTCCTCACGTGCGACGCGTATGGCGTCTTTCCCCCGCTGGCCCGGCTGTCACCGGCCCAGGCGATGTACCATTTCCTCTCCGGCTACACGGCCAAAGTGGCGGGCACCGAGCGCGGCGTGACGGAGCCCAAGGCCACCTTCTCCACCTGCTTCGGTGCCCCGTTTCTGCCGCTCGCTCCCAATGTGTACGCCGCGCTCCTGGGCGAGAAAATCGCGCAACACGGGGTCCAGTGCTGGCTCGTGAACACGGGCTGGAGCGGCGGGCCGTACGGCGTGGGCGAGCGGATCCGCCTGGGCTTGACGCGCGCGATGGTGCGAGCCGCGCTCGCCGGCACCCTCGACCGCACTCCCACCGCACCCGAGCCCGTGTTCGGCCTCGAGGTGCCGCTCCAGGTGCCGGGGATTCCGGACGACCTGCTCCTGCCCCGCGGCACGTGGCGCGACCCGGCGGCGTACGACGCGCAGGCGGCGCGGCTCGCGCAGATGTTCCGTCAGAACTTCGAGCAGTTCAGCGCTCACGTGCACGCCGCCGTGCGAGAGGCGGGCCCGGCGCGTTGACCCGGTTCGAGGTCGTCCGCGACCCGCTCTGGAACAACATCCGGCTCGACCCCGACGCGCTCGCCGTGGTCGACACGCCCGCCGTGCAGCGGCTGCGCTACGTGCGGCAGCTGGGCCATGCGTTCTTGGTGTACCCGGGCGCGACGCACAGCCGCTTCGAGCACGCGCTCGGCGCCTATCACCTCGCCCGCCGCGTGCTCGATGCCCTAGAGGACGCAGGGGACGTGCGGACGGACCCCGCCGAGCGGGCGCGCCTGAAGCTCGCCGCGCTGCTGCACGACATCGGTCACTATCCCTTCTCCCACGCGCTCGAGGAAGCGGGCCTGCCGCGCCACGAAGCGCTGGCCGCCCGCCACCTGACGAGCGGCGCGCTCGCCGATCGGCTCACCGAGCTGGGGACCCCCGCCGAGCAGCTGCTGCCCCTGATCCGCGGTGAAGCGCGGGGGCCCCTCGCGGGTCTGGTGGCCGGCTCGCTCGACGTGGACAAGCTCGATTACCTGTCCCGCGACGCGTGGATGTGCGGCGTGCCGTACGGCGTGATCGACGTGGACCGGCTGCTGGCGGCGCTCACGGTGGCCGCGGGACCGGACGGGCGCGCGACGCTGGCCCTGCACGAGAAGGGGCTCGCCGCGCTCGAGTCGCTGCTGTTCGCCAAGTACCAGATGTACCGCAACGTCTACTGGCACCACGCGGTCCGCAGCGCGACCGGAATGTTCAAGCGGCTGGTGCGGTGCGCCATCGCGGGCCGGCGCCTCTCTCCCGACGCCGTCGCGCTCGCGACCGACGACGGCCTGATTCACGAGCTGATGGGCGACGACCCCACCGGGTTGGCGCGCGCGCTGCGCGAGCGCCGGCTCGCAAAGCGCGCGCTCGACCTCCCGGCGACCGACCTCCCGGCCGTCACGCCCGCCTGGCCCTCCGCCGATCCGGACCTGCTCGAGCGGGTGGAGGACCGGCTGGCGCACGAGGTCGGCCTCGCGCCGGGCGCGCTGTTCCTCGATTTCCCCGCCAAGCCGGACATGCTCGCACTCGACCTGCCGCTCGTGAAGCGCGACGGCGCCGTGACCCAGCTCGTCGGGGCCGACGCGGGCGCACACCTGGGACTGCCACGCGTGGCGGCGGAGCTCTACCGCTCGGCGCGGCGGCTGCGCGTGTTCGTGATCGGGCGGGCGGCGGTGCCGGCGAAGGGGATCGTGGATCTGGTGATGGCGCCGCGGGAGGACGTGGCGGCACGACTCGAGGAGGGGAGGTCGCTCCTGACCAACGGCTAAGAGGTCTAGCGCGATCGCCCCCCTGGGTTCGTCACCTGTCCACCGTCGCCCCCGTCGCTCGCGCCGCTCCCCCCGCTCCCACCGCTCCCGCCGCTCCCCCGCCCGCCCGTGGCGTCGACGGCGTCGACCCGTACAATGATCGCGGTGATGTTGTCGAGCCCGCCGTGGCGGTTGGCTTCGCCGATCAACTCGTCCACCTGCTCTTCGGGCATCCGCTTGCCGCCCAGCAGCTCCGCCAGCTGTGCATCATCCAGCATCCCCGTGAGTCCATCCGAGGCGAGCAGAAACAGATCGCTCGCCTTCACCGTGCCGAGGTACACGTCGGGCATCACGTCGCTGTTCGCGCCCACGCAGCGGGTGATCACGTTGGAGTAGGGGTGAGAGCGCGCCTGCTCGGGGGTGAGATACCCCGCGTCTACCTGCTCCTGCACGTACGAATGATCCTTCGTCAGCTGCACCAGCTTGCCGTCGCGATACAGGTACGCGCGGCTGTCCCCCACCTGCCCGATCAGGAAGCGGCTGCTGTACAGCACGAGCGCCGTCACCGTGGTCCCCATGCCGCGCTTGTCGTGCTCGGTGAGGGTGCGTTGGAAGATGGCGCCGTTCGCCGCCCGGATCGCCGTTCGCATGCGGTCGGCGACCTGGTCGTCGGCGAGACCCTTGAGGGATCCGAGCTCCCGCGCGACGAAACGCACCGCCATTTCGCTTGCGACCTCGCCGGCGGCGTGCCCGCCCATCCCGTCGGCGACCACGAAAATGCCCCGGTCCGGGACGACGATGAAGTTGTCCTCGTTGCCCGAGCGGATGATGCCGACGTCCGTCCGACCTGCGCTGGTGATGTGCACGGGACTCCGCTAGACCAGCAACCGGTACAGGAGCACCACCACCGCCGTGCCCCCAATCACAAACAACGCCGCACTGGAGCCACAGCCCGTACCCTTCTTGGGAGGTGGCGGCTGCTGGCCCGCCGGCCGTC
>QHTP01000131.1 GCA_003220855.1 Gemmatimonadota bacterium | reverse complement strand
GCGTCGGTGATGTAGCGGAAGTCGATGCAGCGCACCAGCGCCTCGGGACTCAAGTCGGCGAGCAGCTTCCAGAGCGGCTTGCGCTCGATCTTGGCGTAGAGGTCCCACACGGCGTTCACGACGGCTGCCGTGGCGAGGTGCAGCACCCCTTTTTCCGGTCCCACCCAGCGCATCTGCGAGTCGCTCGTGAGCCGGCGCCAGAAGCCGGCCATGTCGTCCTTGATGTGCTCGAGCGTGAGACCTTGGACCAGGGGTGCGAGCGAGCGAATCGCGGCGACGCAGAGCTCGTTGCCCCGGCCTGCGGTGAACGTGAGCCCGTGTCCTGTCAGGCCGTCGGGCCGATCGGTGTGGAGAATTGCGTACGCCGCGGAGTAGTCCGGGTCCGGGCTCATGGCGTCGGAGCCGTCCCGCTCGCGCGAGGTGGGAAACCGGATGTCGAGGGCGTCGACGCGCGTGATCGTCGTAGGCATGGTCACATCGCGGTGAACCCGCCGGCACGCACGCGTTGCCGCGCGGAGCCGAGCCCGTCGATGCCGAGGTCGACCTCGTCTCCGGCCGCGAGGTAACGCGGCGGGCGGTGGCCCAAACCCACGCCGGGCGGGGTGCCCGTGGAGATGATGTCGCCGGGCAGGAGCGTCATGAACTGACTGATGTAGCTCACGAGCGTCGGCACGTCGAACACCAGCTCGCGGGTCGAGCTGCACTGTTTGGTCTCGCCGTTCACCTTGAGCCAGAGCTGCAGATCGTGCACGTCGCGGAGCTCGTCGGGTGTGGCGAGAAACGGGCCCAAGGGTGCGAACGTGTCGCAACTCTTGCCCTTCACCCACTGCCCGCCCCGCTCGAGCTGGAAGGCCCGCTCCGAGTAGTCGTTGTGCAGTAGGTACCCGGCGACGTAGCCCAGGGCTTCGTCCCGGTCGACGTACACAGCGCGGCGACCCATGACGACCGCCAGTTCCACTTCCCAGTCCAGTTTCGATCCGCCCTTCGGGATCACCACGTCGTCATTCGGCCCACAGATCGCACTGGTCGCCTTGAAAAAAATGACCGGCTCTTTGGGGACTTCCTGACCCGTTTCGCGCGCGTGGTCGCGATAGTTGAGACCGATGCACACGATCTTGCTGGGCCGGCACAGCGGAGGCCCGAGCCGCACGCCATCCGGGACGACCGGCGCCGTGCCGCCGTCCCGCGCGAGCCAGCGTGCCAGGCGCTCGAGGCCGCCCGATCCGAAGAACACCTCGTCGTAGTCCGTTCCGAAGCCCGACGCGTCGATGCGCCGGCCGTCGGGCAGGATCAAGCCGGGCCGCTCCTCGCTGGGACGCCCGAATCGGATGAGTTTCATCGCTCACATTTTCAGGGTGACAAAGCCGCCATCGATCGCGTAGTTGCTTCCCGTAATGAAGGCCGCGGCGTCCGAGCAGAGAAACAGGGCGAGCTCGGCCATTTCCTCCGGTCGTCCCATGCGGCCGATCGGCTGCGTGCGGGACAGCTGTTCGAACATTTCCTGCTCCCGGCCGGGATAGTGCTTGGCTAGGAAGCCGTCCACGAACGGTGTGTGGACCCGCCCCGGGGCGATGGCATTGCAGCGGATCCCGTCCGCCACGTAGTCGCGCGCCACCGAGTACGTCATGGTCAGCACCGCCCCCTTGGTCATCGAGTAGGCGAAGCGGTCGGGAATGCCCACGGTCGACGCCACCGACGCGATATTGAGGATCACGCCGCCGCGCCCTTTCATCTCCGGGACGGCCGCCCGCATGCAGTTGTAGACGCCCTTTACGTTCACGGCGTAGAGCCGGTCGAGGTCGTCTTCGGATGTCTGCTCCACGGTGCCGACGTGTGCGATCCCCGCGCTGTTGACGAGGATGTCCACGGGTCCGAGCCGCTGTGCGACGGCCTGAAAGGCGCGTTGCACGTCGGCCTGGCGGCTCACGTCGCAGGGGACGGCGAGCCCCGCGCCGCCGCAGGCTTCGATTTCGCGCGCCACGTCCCGCGCCGCGGGTTCGGCGACGTCGAGCACGGCGACCCGCCCGCCCGCGCGGGCGAAGCGCAGGGCGATCGCCCGGCCGATGCCGGATCCTCCGCCGGTCACGAGCGCGACCTTGTGCTCGATCTCTTTCATAGGCCGTACACGCGCGCCGCGTTGTCACCGTAAAACCGGCTTCGGTCCGCGGGGCTCCATCCGCGGGTGAATCGTTCGGTGAAGCCGTACCACGTGCCATAGTCTCCCGCCAGCGTCAACACGGGCCAGTCGCTGCCGTAGAGCACCCGCTCTGGCCCGAAGCACTCGACCACCCGCGCGGCGTAGGGGAGGAGATCCTCGGGGCACCAGGCTTCCGCCGCCTCGGTCAGCAGTCCCGATACCTTGCAGCACACGGTGTCGTGGGCCGCGAGACGCGCGACCCACTCGGTCCAGGGCTCGAACGACCGTTCCCGGATGCCCGGTTTGCCGCAATGATCGAGCACGAAGCGGGTCTCGGGACAGTCGTGCACGAGATCGACGACCTCGCTTAGCTGATCATGCGTCGCACACAGATCGAACACCAGTCCACATCGCCCCACGGCGCGCACGCCATCCACGAACGCGCGCTGGCGGCAGAACCCGGCGGGTTGTCCTTGGATATTTTGCCGGATGCCTTTGACCCTGGGCAACGTCGAGAACGCATCCAGCGTCTCTGCGAGTCCCGAGCCCCGAGTCCCGAGCCCCTGCGCGAGATCGACGAAGGCGACGATTGCGGCGACGCGCGGGTCCTGCTGCGCCAGCCGTTCCACGAACTCGACCTCCCGCCGGGCCTCTTCCGGCCGGCAATTCGCTTCCACGAACACCATGCGGCCGATCGGGATCTGCCCCGTGGCCGCCGCATAGTCCCGCGGGAGAAACGCCCGATGGAGGGACGGCACGCCTTCGAGCCAGGCGTAGTGCAGCTCGGCGGGATCCCAGAAATGGACGTGGGAATCGACTATCCGCACCGCCCCACCCCCGGCCGATTTCGGATTGCGGATTTCGGATTGCGGATTCGATGTCCGCCCTTTCATTCCGCAATCCACAATCCACAATCCGCAATCATGTTGCCGCCCATCCCGCCCGCACCCGATCCAGTGCCACGGCCAGCACGATGATCGCGCCGATGATGATTTCTTGGATGTAATTCGGCCATCCCATCTGCTGGCAGCCATTGCGCAGGAACGCCATGATGAGCGCGCCCACCACCGAGCCGAACACGCTGCCTTCGCCTCCCAGCAGGCTCCCGCCACCGATCACGACCGCGGCGATGACGTCGAGCTCCGTTCCGATCGCCACCGTGGGATCCCCCTGGCGCAGCCGGGACAGCTGCATCACGCCGGCGAGCCCGAAGAACACCCCCGCCGACCCGTAGATGGCCAGTTTGAGCCGGTCGGTCGCGATGCCGCAGGCGCGGGCGGCCAGCTCGTTCGAGCCGAGTGCGAACACGTGCCGGCCGAAGACGGTGCGGCGCAGCACCGTCGCGGTGAGGGCCGCCAGCGCGAGCATGATCCACACGCCGGGGGCGAGCACCATCCAGGCAGCCCGAGGAAACGTGACCAGCAGGTCGTTCACCCAGGTCGGCGGCACGTTGACGGTCTGCTCGTGCGCGATCCACTTGGCGATGCCGCGTGCGATGCCCAGCATCCCCAGCGTGGCGATGAAGGGCACCACCCGCAGGCTCGTGATGAGCAGGCCGTTGCCCAGGCCCACCAGTCCGCCCGCGACGAGCGCCGTGGCGGTCGCCGCCCCGGGCGGCCAGCCCGCGGCGATCCCGAGCGCGGCCACCACGCCCGTGAGCGCGATCGACGCTCCGACCGAGAGGTCGATGCCGCCGCTGATCATGATCATCGTCATCCCGATGGCTCCCAGGGCGACGATCACCGTCTGCGACAGGACGATGCGCAGATTGAACGGCGAGAGATAGCGCGCGGGGGCATCGGTGAGCAGCGCGAACACCACGACGACGAGCACGAGCGCCAGGGCGGGCCCGAGCCGCCTCAGCGAGGCGCGGGCCGCCGCCCCGGGCACGAGCCGCCAGCGTGCCCAGCGCGTGGGGACCGTCGGCGCGGCCTTAACGTTCGAGTGCGTCAAGCACGCGCTCCCGTTCTCCGACGACCACCGCCGCTCCCGCGCGGGCCGAGCGGTACATCGCCTCTACCAGGGCGACACTCCGCCGCCCGCCTCGGCCGTCGCACAGCGGCGCTGTGCCCATCCGGATCGCCGTCACGAAGTCCTGCAGCACGCGGCGGTGGCCGCGAATGTCCGACACGACTGGAGACGTCGAGCTCGGGCTCGTGCTGCCCTCGTCGTGAGGCGGCGCGTCGCGCGGCGTGCGCAGCTGCACGGAGACAACCCGGTCCCGCTCGACGACAATCGTCCCCTCCGAGCCGGTGAGCTCGACGCGGCGAGGCAGACCCGGGAAGGCCGCCGTCGTCGCCTCCAGCGTGCCGACGGCGCCGCTGGCGAACTCGAGACACGCGACGGCCGTGTCCTCCACCGCGATCGCGTGCAGCGCGGTGCGCGTGGCGGCGTATACGCGGTCGACGTCCCCGAGGAGCCACAGCAGCAGGTCGACGGTGTGAATCCCCTGATTCATCAGGGCCCCGCCGCCGTCCAGCCCCCATGTCCCACGCCAGCGCGAGCCGGCGTAGTATTCCGGCGGGCGGTACCATGGCACGCGGGCCGAAGCCAAAATGGGGCGG
The DNA here is from genome assembly GCA_003220855.1 of Gemmatimonadota bacterium. Taxonomy (GTDB): domain Bacteria; phylum Gemmatimonadota; class Gemmatimonadetes; order Gemmatimonadales; family GWC2-71-9; genus AG41. The sequence continues at coordinate 5,325 of QHTP01000131.1, read as the reverse complement.
CCGAGACCGCCCTCCGCGATGAGCTGCTTGAGCCAGATCAAGTCGGGCGCCGCGCGATCCTGATAGATCACGCCCAGCTTCACTCCCGCACGGTCGCACTCCGCCGTGAGCCCGTCGATGCGCGCGGTCGTGATGTCGAGCGGCTTCTCCACCAGCACATGCAGCCCCTGTCGCGCGGCCGCCTGCGCGTGCTCGGCGTGGAGACCCGAGGGGGTCCCGACCAACACGACGTCCATGGGCCGGTGCCGGAGAAACCCGTCCAAGTCACGGTAGGCGTTCCCCCCGTACCGCTGCGCCATGGCGGACGCCTTGGCCGGGTCGCGCCCCCAGTACGCCACGAGCTCGACGTCCGGGACCTCGCGCGCCGCGCGCGCGTGCGTGTCGCTGACGTTCCCGCACCCGACGAGGCCGAAGCGAACGGTCATGCGCCGGACTCGTTCCCTCGCGTCAATCCCTCCCACAGCCCCTGGAGGTACATGGCCCCCAGCGCGCGGTCGTAGAGGCCGTAGCCGGGGCGTCCGCGCTCGCCCCAGATCATGCGCCCATGATCCGGGCGCATCGGCCCCGTAAAGCCGACGTCGCGCAACGCCCGCAGCACGTCGTACAGGTCTACTCCACCGCAGGCCGAAGGGTGGGCCGTCTCGTGAAAGCGCCGCTCGCCCGTGACGCGCACGTTGCGACAGTGGGCGAAGTGGATGCGATCGCCGATGCGCCGCACCATCGCGGGCAGATCGTTCCCCGGGTCGGCACCGAGCGAACCGGTGCAGAAGGTCACGCCGTTCGCCGGGCTGTCCACCAGGGCCACGAGCCGCTCGAGATCCGCGCCCGTGCACATGATCCGCGGTAACCCGAAGATCGGCCACGGTGGATCGTCGGGGTGGATCGCCAACCGCACGCCGGCCTCTTCGGCCGCCGGCACGACGCGCTCGAGGAAATACGCCAGGTTGTCCCACAAGCGGGCCGCGTCCACGTCGCGATACGCGGCGCAGAGCTGCTGCAGCTCATCCGGCCCGTACGCCGTAGCCCAACCCGGTAGATCGCCCGTGCCGCGCGACAGGTCCACCTGGGCGAGGGCCCGGTCGTCGTATGCCAGCGCCGTGGAGCCGTCGGCGAGCGGCTGCGCCAGGTCGGTGCGCAGCCAGTCGAACACCGGCATGAAGTTATAGCACAGCACCGGAATGCGGAGCACGCCCATGGCGCGCACGCTCTCACAATAGTTCGCGATGAGCCGGTCGCGGCCCGGGCGGCCGAGCTTGATGTCCTCGTGCACGGGAACGCTCTCGACCACGGCGAAGGTGAGTCCGGCGCCCTCGATCTCGCCCTTGAGGCGCTCGAGCCGCTCACGGCTCCAGGCCGCACCCACCGGCACGTCGTACAGCGCGCTCACGATGCCCGAGACGCCCGGAATGTGCCGGATGTGCGCCAGCGGGATCGGGTCCTCCCGCCCGAACCAGCGGAACGTCATGCGCACGCGCGCACCAGCTGCTCGATTTCTTCCGGTGTGGCCCGGTTCCAGTCTCCTGGGATGGTCAATTTCAACGCGCCGGCGGCGGCGGCGAACTGCACGGCGTCCGCGGGGTCGCGATCGGCGGCGAGCGCGGCGATCAGGGCCGCGGCAAAGCTGTCGCCGCCGCCGACCCGGTCGACCACCCGCACCTGGTAGCGCCGGCTCTGCCAGGCCCCGCCGGACGAGGCGTCGTACAGCGCGGCGCTCCAGCCGTGCTCGCTCGCCGAGAGCACCTCGCGCCGGGTCAGGGCCACGCGCCGGCAGCCGTACCGCTCGGCGAGACGTTGGGCCAGGGAATCGTCGGGCGCCTCGACCCCGAGCATGACCCGCGCCGCGTCGCGGTTGCCGATCAGGAGGTCCGCTCCCTGCACGAGCGGCTCGATCACGGCTCGGGGCTCCCGGCCGTGCCACAGCCCCGGCCGGTAATTGAGATCCAGGCTGATGCGCACCCGCCCTGAGCGAGCGGCGGCGAGCGCCGCGGCAAGTCCCGCGCGCGGACCTTCCCCGAGCGCGGGCGTGATGCCGGAGCCGTGAAACCAGGCGGCACCCTGCAGCGCCTTGGACCAATCCACCATTCCGGGCGTGATAGCGGCGAACGCCGAGCCCGCTCGGTCGTAGACCACGCGACTGGCCCGTATGTCGGCGCCCGGCTCGACGAAATAGATCCCCATGCGCTCGCTCCCCCCTCCGAGCGCGATCCATCCCGTGCCCACGCCCTCGGCGTGCAGCGCGTGCAGCGCGGCGTGGCCGATGGCGTTGTCGGGCAGCCGGGTGACGTAATCGGCGCGCATGCCGAGATGCGCGAGCCCGACGGCGACATTGGCCTCGCACCCGCCGAAGCCCGCGCGGAGCTCGGGCGATTGGAACAAGCGCTCCTGTCCGGGCGGGCTGAGTCGCAGCATCAGCTCGCCGAACGTCACGGCGCGAGGGGACGCGGGTGGGGGCGAGACGGTCACGCCGGCGCCTCGGCGGGCCGGCGGCGGGCCTCCGCCACGCGGTCGATCAGCGCGCGGGCCTGCGCCGTCAGCCGATCCCAGGCTTGCTCCGCGACGAGCGACGGGCTCACCAGTGCGCTGCCGACGCTGACCGCGATCGCGCCGGCGCGGATCCAGTCGCCCGCGTTGTCGAGCGACACGCCCCCCGAGGGCACCAGGCGCAGAAACGGCAGCGGGGCGAGCACTTCGCGGATGTAGCGGGGCCCGACCAGCGAGGCGGGGAAGAGCTTGATGTACGACGCGCCCGCGCGCGACGCCTCGAGCAGCTCTCGCGGCGTGAGCGCGCCCGGCATGCAGGGGACGTTCGCCTCGCGACAGCAGCGCATGACGGCGTGATCGAGCGTCGGGCTCACGACGAAGCGCGCGCCGGCGGCGATGACGTCGCGCGCGGACCGCTCGTCCAGCACCGTGCCCGCGCCCACGACCGCGCCCGGGACGTCCTGCGCCGTGAGGTCGCGGACGCCCGCGAGCGCGCCCGGCGTCGTCAGGGTGATCTCCACGACGCTCACGCCCCCGGCGACGAGCGCGCCGGCGAGCGCGCGAAAGTCCGCCGCTCTCGGGAGCCGCACGACCGCGATCACGCCGCTCGCTAAAGCCGCATCGATCATCCGAGAGTCGCCTCTACGCCTTCGTGCTCGAGTCGCGCGAGCGCCTGGGTGGTTGCCTCGAGGAATCCGGGAAGCCGCGCCAGGGAAGAACCCCACAGGGCCTCGTCGGCCAGCGCACGGGCTGCGAGCCGCTCCACCGCATCGCGGGGGAGAGGACCGGATGCGTGATCCGCGTCCACGGCCACCCAGTGCCGGGCGACCAGCGCGAGATCGGGGTCGACGATCGGATACGGGGCGCCGCGCCACCGCCCATGCGGCGCCGACCCGGCGGGTGCCCCCTCGGAAACCGGGCGAAGATATCGCAGGTGCGCGGCGCACGCGAGCGCGAGCCCCTGCGGCACGCGCCGCTCGTGGAGTACGAATCGCTCGATCGCCGGCGCGACGCGCACCCGCATCTTCGTGGTCTGGTTGGTGGCGATCACGCGCCACTCGTGCCGGAGCCAGGGATTGCGAAACCGCTCGAGGACCGCTGCGGCGAACGCCCGCGCCGGGGCGGCCGCCATGTCGGTTCCGGGGACGAGCTCCTGGAACAGCGTGCGCTCGAGAAACGGTCCGAGGCGTGGGTGCTCCGCGGCCTCGCGTACCGTCGCCACCCCGGCGAGCAGAGCCAGCGGAGCGAGCGCGGTGTGCGACCCGTTCAACAGGCGCAGCTTGCGCTCCCGGTACATCCCGATGTCGGACGCGAACACGACCGCCTCGGGAGCGACGTCGATCGGGAACGTCGCCCGCAGCGCGGCCGGCTCCCCTTCGATCGCCCACAGGGCGTACGGCTCGGCGACGGTGAGCAGCTCGTCCGAGTAGCCGAGCTCCGCCTCGAGCGCGGTGCGCGCCTCGGCCGGCGGGGTGCCCGTGGTAATGCGGTCCACGAGCGAAGAGCAGAAGTGGACCTGGGTGGAGAGCCACGCGCGAAAGCGATCACCGCGCTGCGACGCCAGCCGATCGATCATGGCGGCGAGGCGCGGTCCGTTGTCGGGGACGAGCTCAGTCGGGATGACGTACAGCGGCGGGCCATGAGGCAGCCGCTCGAAGCGCGTGTGCAGGACGTCGACCAGCTTGGCGGGGAATCCCGCGGGCACGCGCGCTCCTGTCGGGTCCGGGCGTGCGACGTCGCCCTCCAGCCGGAAGCCGGCTTCGGTCACGTTGCTGACGATCACCTGCAGCTCGGGTTGCGCGACAGCCGCGCGTACCGCCTGCCACTCCGTGTCGGCGACGAGCGCGCGCGAGACTGCCCCGATCAGGTGGGTGCGCTCGATCGGCGAGCCATTGAGCAAGCCGCGTTCCACCAACGTGAACAACCCGTCCTGAGAGTTGATCGCCCGCGCGTTTCCGTGCGGCGTGCTCTGTACAACCAGGATGCGGCCGTTGAACGCGCCGGCGCGGTTGGCGGCGTCCACGGACGTAACGCACAAGGCGCGCAACAGCATTCCCGTGCCGAACTGCAGCACCCGCTCGGGCAGCTCGTCCCGGTGGTAGGCGCTTTCCGGCCAATGGGCGCGGCCAACAGAACGAAGGCGGGTGCTCGGGGCGTGCACGCTGGTTCTTCACCTCGTGACAGGAAGATCAACGGCGGTCTCGAACTTGCAACCTGTGACCGGGCGCACAAGGGCGTGAATACGGGCCTGTTGCGACGTCGCAACAGGCGTCACCACGGGCCACATGCTCGAGTCACATTTCCGCTCCCAGCTCCCGAAGCTCGAACATCACGTGCCGCCCGCGACGCCGCACTCGTGGGAGTCGGCCTTCCAGGCGTATTACGTCGAGTTGTGCGAGTACGTCCTGCGGTTCGTGGGCTCGGCGGAAGCGGCCCAGGATCTGGTGCAGGCCCTTTTCCTGCGTCTCTGGGACAGCCGCGGCCCGCGCGACGCGACGCGTCTCACGCGGCCATACCTCTATGTCGCCGCCCGCAACCGCGCGCTCAAGTACCTGCGCCATCGCCGTTTGGTGTCGACGTGGATCGCCCGCGCTGTCTGTGAAGAGACACCTCCGTCCGACACTCCCGAAGACCTGTGCCTGCGCGGCGAGCTCGACGACGCCGTGCAGGACGCCATTGCCGAGCTGCCGGCGCGCTGCCGCGCGGTCTTCGTGCTGCGCCGCCGCGAGCAGCTGAGCTACCGCGAGATCGCGACGCGCCTCGGCATCGGGCTCGGCACGGTCAAGTCGCAGATGTGGCGCGCTACGCTGCGGCTACGCGCCAAGCTGGGACCCTACCTGGCCC
>QHTP01000130.1 GCA_003220855.1 Gemmatimonadota bacterium | reverse complement strand
GTTCCAACCGAGTGTCGTCGGGACGAGCCCCTACGCCTACACGAAGATCCCTCGCGTCGAAGCCGAGCTGACCTGGAGTCAGAGGTCGGGCAAGAATAAGTACTCTGGTTGGGTCGGCGGCCTGTGGCAGACCACGTCGAACGCACCTGACACGGGTGGTGCGAGCCTCAGCACGTTCGGAGGCACCGTCGGCCTGCGTGGCGATTTCCAAGAGCTGTCGGTCGTCGTGACTGGGTACCTGTCGAAGGGTCTCGGCACTGTCCTGGGATTCAGTGATGTCGCGGGTGGCCCGGTTTCGGCGAACGACTCGACGGGCCGGCCCGGCGACGGCGGCTACGTCCAGCTGGGCTACACCTTCAACAAGAAGACCACGCTGGCCGGCAGCTGGGGCTTCAGTCGGCTGAAGAACGCCAGCTCGGGTGAAGGCGCGGCGGCGAACAACAGCGCCGTGCGCACCCAATGGACCGCCTACACGGTGGGTATCTACCACCAGTGGACGAAGTCCATGAAGCTGGTGTTCGAGGGCACGCGCGAGCAGGAGGGCGTCGGCGGCACCGCGCCGGCGCAGACGGACCTCTCCGCTGGGTTCATGCTATTCTTCTAGCCAATCCAGTGATGTAGAAACGTCAAGAGGCCGGGAGCAACTGATCCCGGCCTCTTACGTTTCTCCGTGACGCTTTTCCGCGACGCCTTTCCGTGACGCCTCTTTATTTGTAGCGGTAGGTAATCCTGCCACGGGTCAGATCGTAGGGAGATAGATCGACGGCCACCCGGTCGCCCCGCAGAATGCGAATGTAATTCTTACGCATCTTCCCGCTGACGTAGGCCAGCACCTCGTGCCCGTTCTCGAGCTTCACGCGGAAGGTCGTGTTGGGAAGCACCTCGGTGATGGTGCCCATCATTTGTATCGCGTCGCCCGCCACGTCCCTGTCGCCTCCTGGCCCTACGCCCGCGCCGCGTGGGGATCCATCGTCTCGTCGCGCGGGGGCTCCCGGCCCCGCTCGATGTACGACGCGTGACGGCCGCAGCCCTGGCAGGTCAGGGTCACGCGCTCGGGCGCGAGCGGCCCGAGCTTAATGCCTCCGCGACGCCGGGGTGCGCGCACGATCGACCGCGTTTCACACGAGGGGCAGACCAGGGGCACATGCTCCCGGTCCGCCGCGATCAGCGCCAGTGCCTCCGGCGCCCGGTATTCCTTTACTCCACGTCGTCCCACGGCTGTACTTGTGCCTCCAACTTCGGAATCTAGCCTCCCCAGGAAGGCCCTCCAACGGAGCCGTCTTGGGCCCGCTTGACAGCCTTTCCCGGGGGGGTATCTCTCATCCAGCCCGGAGGTTCCGCCAGATGGACCGCCCCAAGTACGAGCCTGTCGCCGAGATCGAAGTGGATGCGGCTCGACCCGACCCTCAGGGCTTTACGCTCACCGGTCAGGGCGCCGATCACGCCGAATACCAGCTCGACCTGCACTTCGGAATGCCGCTCGACGCCAAGACCCGCAGCGTGCTCGGCGAGCTCCTGTCGCACTCCGATCTGACCATCTCGCGCCGGTCCCCGGGCGGGCTGGTCCAGGCGTTGCGCCAGCGTCGTAACCGCGCGTCACAGCCGTAGTTGGGTCAAAAATCCTTGACGCTCTTCAGGGGTCGATGTAGCTTGGCGCGACCTTCAGCGCCGGAGCAGCGTGTTCTATGCCCCCCCCAGCTGAGCTCGGCGGGTCGCAGATCTCTTCGCTGCTCGAAGCCCTTCCCGGCATCGCGAGTGTGCTGCGCAGCCCGGTGGCGGACGCGCTGGTCAAGGCGATCCGCGGGGCCGCCGGATTGGGCGAGTTCACCGTCGACGACGCCGAAGAGCTGATCCGGTACGCGGTCCGTCGCGGCCTGATCGGACCGGAGGAAGGTGACCGCGTCCTCGCCGACGTCCAGGGCGCGCTCAAGCGCCGGCCTCCCCGCAGCACCGCCAAGCCCAAACCGGCCCCGAAAAAGAAACCCGCCAAGAAGAAGTCGCGCCGGTGACGCGGCGGCAGCTCTCACGCTTGATATGCGTGGTCGTGGTCGGCGCCTGCGCGCGCACGCCCCCGGCGGGGTCCGTCACGCCCCCCACGCCAGGCGACCGGTTCCGCCTTGCCGCGGTGCTCGTCGCTTCGGGATTCCGGCGATCATCCCTGACACAGCGGCGGCCGGCGTGCTGCGCTTCAACGCCACCGACGCGGTGGGGAGGGGCGGGTCACTGACCCTGGTCCACCTCTGGTTCACCGCGGTGGGTCCGGGGATCTCGAATCACCTGACGGCCTTCGCCACCCTGGCCACGTCGGTCAACCTGCTCGACATGTTGCCCGGCCTTCTGGTCGCGCCCGGCAACGTGACTGTCGGCCCCTGAGGGGTGCGGGCCTAGACCCGGAATCCCTGCACCAGTCCGTGCAGCTTCTCGGCCGCCTGCAGGAGACTCCCCGCGGCGGCCGCCATCTCCTGGGTCGACGCGCCCTGTTGCTCGGCGGCGGCCGTCGCCTGCTCCGCTCCGCTTGCATGCGCCGTCGCCCGTCCAGACACCTGTTGGGCCTGTTCTTGAAGACGCGCGGTCGTCGCACGGTTCGACTGCGCCGCCATGCGGACCCGCGCGGCCGCCTGCTCCACCAGCTCCACCGCGGCGGCGATCTCGGCCAGCGCGTGCGCCGCCCCCTCGGCGACGGATTCGATGCCCCGCACTTTGGCCTGGCCGGCGGCCATCGTGGCCGTGATTTCCTCCATCTGCTCGCGGATCAGGCCCGTGGTGCGCGTCACCTCCTCGGCCGCGCGTGCCGATTCGTCGGCCAGCTGGCGGACTTCCTCGGCCACGACCGCAAACCCGCGGCCGTGCTCGCCCGCGCGGGCGGCCTCGATCGCGGCGTTCAGGGCGAGCAGGTTCGTCTGCGACGAGATGCGCTTGATGAGATCGACGAAGTCGTCGATCGAGGTGGAGAGCTCCGTGAGCTGCGCGATCTGCTTGGAGCTGGTCTGGACCACCTCGCGCACGTCGAGCAGCACGCCGCCGGCGGCGGCCACGTCGCCGCGGTGCCGTTCGGCCACGCTGCGGATTTCCTCGCCGAGCGTGGCCGCTCGCTCCGCCGCGTCCGCCATGTCCCCCGTGGCCTTGCCCAGCTCGTCGAGTCCCGTGCCCATGGAGCCGAGCGCGGCCCGCTGCTGATCCGCGCCCGTAGAGATCTCCACCATCGCCGTCGATACCTCGCTCGAGGAGGCGGCGAGCTGCTCGCTCACGGCGGACAGATCCCCCGCCGACCCGGCGATCCGGTCCGCCTCCGTGATCACCTCTCCCACGATCCGGCGCAGCCGGTCTCCCATATGCTGCATCGCGTCCGCGAGCACCCGGAACTCCCGGGGCATGTCACCGGTCGTGACCGGCCGCAGGTCGCCCGCCCCGAACCGCTCGGCCGCGGTCACGAGCCGCGCGAGCGGGCCCTGCACGGACTGGAGGGTGTAGCGCGAGAGGAACACACCCGCGACCACGAGGGCGACGACGAACGCCCATAGCTTGCGCTCCCGGTCGGCGGCGTCCGCCGTCAGCCGTTCGGCGGCTCTCGCCGCCCTCTGTGCCTGGCGCCGCGAGAGATCGCGCACCAGGCGCGTCAGCTCGGTCGCCTGGGCGCGCACGGCGGCCGCCCGCGCCACGGCTTCCTGATCGCGCCCCAGGTCCTTCAACGCGTGGGCGATCGAGTATTCCGTTTGGATCATGGCGTGCAGCTGCTTCAGGCGGTTGACCGTGAGCCGGTCCTCGGCGGTGAGTCCGCCCAAGGCGTCGAGCCGCCGCTCATACTGGAATGCGTCTTCGGCGGTCGTCTGAAACAGCCGTCGCGCTTCGGCGCCCGGGGACGCGAGGTACTGCTCCGCCGCGCGGATCTCCTCGAGCACGCTCGTGACGAGACCGCTCCCCACCTCCATCGACGTCCGCAGCCCGGTCAGCTCGTCTGCTACGGCGTAGCGCATGTGGCGCAGTGTGGCCGCGCCGGCGATCGCCGTGACGAGCAGGCCGACCATGAGCAGCACCAGCCCCACCAGAATCCGATTCCGGATCGTGGCGAGCGGGCTCCGCATCACCGCTCCGCCTGGGTCACCAGCGCGCCGTCGTGCACGACCCCGATCACGACCGACTTCCCCCGCTCGTCGCCGTTGGCGTCGAACGCGATCGGGCCGGTCACGCCTTCGAACTGCGCCCGGCCATGGCCGACATGCGCGAGATAGTCGCGGACCGCCGCGCGCTCGGGCCCGGCGCCCTCGACCGCCCGCGCCAAGAGCAACACGGCGTCGTAGGCCCCGGCCCCGCGATGGTCGGGGCGCAGCCCCGGGAAGGCACGGGCATAGTCCGCCACGAACGCCGCGTTGCGCTCGTCGCGTCGGTCGGGAAGGTAGGCCGATGAGATCCGCATCCCCTCCGCGAGCGCCCCGTCTGCTTCGATGCCGGTGAGGGCGTCGCCCCCGAGCACCGGCCAGCGCACGCCCAGCGCAGCCATCTCCCGCAGCGCGAGCTCCGCCCCCGGCCGCTCACCCGCGACGAGCAGCACGTCGATCCCGGCCCGCCGCATGCGGGACAGGTACGGCTCGAGCGACTGCGTGGCCGGGACGTAGGGATCCGCTTCCACCACGGCTCCACCCAGATGGGTGAACTCCGCCGCGAACGTGCCCCGGACCCCGCGCCCGTAGTCGTTGTTGATGTAGATGGTGCCCGCCCGTCGCGCACCCAGCGCCTGCCAGGCGAAGTGCGCCAACTCGGCTCCGTGCTGCACATCGCTCGGGCACACGCGGAACACCCACGGGCTGAATCCCGACAGCTCAGGGCTGGACGCCGACGGCGAGATCATCGCGACGGGATCGGCCCCGGCGCCGTACACCCGTGCGGCGGCGATCGTCGGACCGGACGAGAGGTGCCCCACGACCGCCACGACCGTCGGATCCGCGTACAGCCGCTCCGCCACGCGCACGGCCGTATCCTCGCTCCCCGAGTCATCGGCGACCCGCAGCTCGAGCGGCCGGCCGCGCACCCCGTGCCGGGCGTTGATCTGGTTGACCGCCAGCTGGGCGGCACGCAGCATCGAGGCGCCGCGCGGTTGGGAGAAGGGACCCGCCAGCCCGATCGCGACCGGGCCGGCGGGGCGGGAGGAGCACGCCGCGAGCACGACGGCGCCGACGACGACCAGTGACGTTCGCAGAAGCCCTCCCTTCCACATGCGGCGGGGCAAGGTTAAGCCCGGCCCGGGGGAAGCGCAACATTCCCCCAGGGTTTCCACGCGGTTTTCCAGATCGATGTGGACAAGTGCCGTTTGCGAGCGCGCCGCCGGGGGATAGCTTGATGCAGATGGAACCGTCGCGCGCGCTGTATCGCTTTGCCGGTGCTCTCGAACCTCTGCTGGCCGCTCCCGATGCCGCCGCCTTCGAGCGGGCGTGGGACGCCGCGCACCTCGACCGCGTCGCGTGGGAGGCACTCGCACTGGCCCGACGGGAGAACAGTGCGGCACTCGAGCCCGCGCTGCACGCGGTGGACCGTCGGCTCCTCGCCGTGCTGGAGCGCTGCCGCTCGTTCCTCGATCCGCACCTCGTGACCTTCCGCGTTCCCGAGCTGGAACGCTGTCAGCACGCGGCCGCCGCGGCGCTCGCCGGGGCCCGCTGGGGCGTCGCGGGGTTGCGCACCGTCATCTCCGACACCGCGGCTCCGCTCGGCCGCCGCTACTTCGCGTTCCTCGCGCTCGCGGCGCGCCATCCGGAGGGCGCGTGGCCGCTGTTCGAGCGCTATCTCGTCACTCCGGGAGCGCACCACGCGTTCGTCGCCGCGGCCGTGGAAGCGGCGCGCTTCTACGTCGGGCACGCCGACGTGCTGGAGCGCCTGTTTCACCGCATCCGGGGCGACCAACTGCTGCGCCGCTTTCTCGGTCCCAAGATCCTCGAGTCGCTGTACGTCCTCGCCGAGCAGCGCACGCTCCCGTTGTTCGAGGAACTGCTCGTCACGGGCCACACCGACCCCGATGTCGACTGCTGCGAGGTGACCCGTGCCCTCGTGGCCGTGCGCCGGCTCACGGGACGGGTCGCACGGAGCTCCAAGTTCGCCGACGGCGACGATCCGGCGGTGGTGCGCACCCTCGACGACGCGGAGCGGCACTTCGAAGCGACGCGCGATCGGATCGATCAGGTGGTGGTCATCTAATGAACGCCCACAGCTTGTCGCGGTACACCCGCCCGCCGATGTCGTAGGTGTCGTTGTGCCCCGCGCCGTGGATCAGGACCAGCTCGACCGGTCCCGCTGCGGCCGCCGCGACGTCCCTCCCCATCGTCGTCGGCACGAGGCGGTCGGCGTCCCCGTGAAAGACGAGCACCGGGCAGCGGATCTGCCGCATACGACCGAGGTTGTCGAGTGACAGGCGGAGGATAAAGCGCGGCTACAGGGCGTACAGCTGGCGCGCCATCGCGGCCGCGCTCGTGAACGGGGACTCGAGGATCAAGCCGGCGACCGGATGGCGCCCGGCCACCCAGGTGGCGGCTGCGCTGCCGAGCGAGCGACCGTAGACGTAGATGCGCCGCTGGTCGACGCCGGGCCGCGCGACCAGCGCTGCGTAAGCGGCGTCCGCCGCGCCGTACAGTCCCGCTTCGGTCGCCCGGCCCCCGCTCCCGCCGTAGCCCGGATAGTCGACGACCAGCACGGCCGTGCCGGGTGGCTGAAACTCCCGCACGATGGGCCAGATCGCCGCGATGTTTTCGCCGTTGCCGTAAAACCAGAGAAGGCCTGAAGCAGGTTGGGGAGGTTGTGGAGGTCGGGGGAGGTTGGTGGAGGTACCATCAACCTTCGGGTTGAGGTACCACCCCACCAACTTCGTCCCGTCGCCCGAGATCAACTCGACCTTCTCACCGTTCCCGACGCCCACGCGTTTCGGGTCGGAGAGCGAGCATCGGGGGAAGTTAACTTGCACCGTGCGCCCGGAACACAAATCTTTGGAGCCGTGACGACCCAGCTCCCCTGTCCCTCGTGCCGTGCGGAGGTCCCGTCGGGCTCGGCATTCTGCCCCGCCTGCGGCACGCCGTCGCCCACCGTGATCACGAACGAGCGCGCCGCGGCGACGGCCGTGCCGGCGGCGGGGCTCGCGGGTGTGCCCACGGCGCAGCGCCTGGCGCGCGCGCTCGGGTCCAAGTACGAAGTGCGACGCCTGGTGGGTCGGGGCGGATTCGCCGAAGTGTACGAGCTGTGGGACAAGGATCTCGACCGGCGGCTCGCCTGCAAAGTGCTCCATCCCGAGATCGCGTGGACGCCCGGCATGCTGGCGCGCTTTCGTCAGGAAGCGAAGGCGCTGGCCCGGCTGCAGCATCCGTCCATCCTGCCGATCCACTTCACGGGAGACGGGGAAGGCCTGGTCTACTACGTCATGCCGTTCGTCGAGGGAGAGTCGCTCGCCGACGCGCTGCGGCGCCGCGGGCCGTTCGGCACCGAGGCCGCCCTCGCGGTCGCCGAACCGGTGCTGCAGGCGCTGCTGCATGCTCACGCCCAGGGTCTGGTGCATCGCGACATCAAGCCGGACAACGTGATGCTGGAAGCGAAAACCGGCCGCGCCCTGCTCGTGGACTTCGGGATCGCGAAGCTCCTGGATCCCGGCTCGGGCGAGGGCAGTGCCAAGACGGCCACCGGCTTCACGGTCGGGACGGTACAATACATGAGCCCCGAGCAGGCCCTCGGCCAACCGAACATCGACGGGCGCAGCGATCTGTACGCGTTCGGCGCCATGCTGTACCAGATGGTGACGGGGACGCCCCCGTACGACGGCGCCTCGAGCGCGGAGATCGTCGGCAAACATCTCGCCGATCCCGTGCCAGTGGCGAGCGAAGTGAACGCCAAGATCCCGCGCTGGCTGTCGAGCGTGATCGTCAAGTGCCTCGCGAAAAAGCCCGAGGACCGTTACCAGAGCGCCGATCAGGTGCTGGCGGCGCTCGAGGCCGGCCGGGCGTTGGGATCGACGGGGCTGGTCGGGGCGCGCACGCTCGAGCGACAGGTGCGGCGCTCGGGGGGCATGCGCTCCCGCACCGCGCGGCTCGGGTGGTGGGCCGCGGGCGCCCTGGCCGTGCTCGTCGCAGGCGGCGTCGCGCGCCGCGCCGGCTATCTCGGATCCGCGGTTGCCTTCGTCCACAACACGCTCGTCGAGCCGGTCGAGATCCTGCGGGACGGCGCCCCGTTGGACACGGTCGGGCCGGACGCCACCGCCCGGCTCTGGGTCCCCCCCGGGCGCGACGCGGCGCTCGGTTGGCGACTGCTCCGGCCCGGCAACCCGCCCCTGGGCGAGCCCATGGAGGGGTCGCTCGCGCCCTTCGCGCGGATCCGGGGACGCCGCGTCGCACGAGTCACCGCCGCGGTGGGAAGCCAGGCCTATTTCGCGCCCCTCATCACCAACACCAGCGCGTCGGACATCACCCTCGAAGTGAACTCGGGGACCGCCGCCGCGGCACGCTGCGCCTGCCTCGTCCCCCGCGGCGCCGTCCGTGCGCATATCGGCTACTACCGGCTGTACCGCAACTCCGCCGTCGCCGCCTACAACAGCGCCCATCCCTACACCGGGCCGCACGTGGACCGGGAGGGCTTCGCGGCGCGCGTGACCCCGCCGGACGGGGCCGTGGTGCTCGAATTCTAGTTCCCGCCCCCGACGCCCAGCTGGTGACCCGGGCCCGCGGCGCCCTCCTGGGGCTGGTGGTCGGCAATCAGCTCGGCGTGCCGACCGAGCGATTCGGCAGCGCCGAGGCGATTCGTGCCGCGTTCCCCCAGGGCGTGCGCGATCTCCAGCCGCCGCCCAAGGGATCACCCTTCGACGACGACGCGGCCATGACCCTGCTCCTGGCCGAGTCGCTCGCGGAGCGAGGCGACTTGGACGCCGGCGACGTGGCGGCGCGGTGGGTGAAATGGATGAAAGTCGATGGGCGCGGTGTGGGACTGACCACACAGCGGGCGCTGCGCCTGATCGAACGCGGCGTCGAGCCGTTCGAGGCCGGCCGCCAGGCACGCAGTGCGGGGGCCAGCGCGTCGAACGGCGCGGTGATGCGGTGCATCCCGGTCGCGCTTCGCTACCACGACAACGTCGACAAGCTGATCCGCGTCTCGACACAGCAGGCCGCCATCACGCACGCCGACGAGCGCTGCACCTGGGGAGCGGCTGCCGTGAACCTGGCGGCGCGCGAGCTGCTCCACGGCAACCAGTATTTCGTCGAGGAGGTGCTGCACCGCCTGCAGGGCGCGGCGCCGCGAGTGTTGATCGAGGCGATCCGCCGCGTCCCCTGGGAGCAAGAGAGCGACCTCCCCGTGGCCGTGCCCAATGAGTTCGGCTACGCCGTTCACTGTGTCGAGGTCGCGTTCTGGTGCGCCGTACACCGGCCGTCGCTCGAGGAGGCCCTCGTGTTCCTCGTCGAAGCGGGCGGCGACACGGACACGAACGCCGCGGTGGCGGGAGCGTTGCTGGGGGCGCGCGATGGGGAGACGGGCATCCCGCCGCGCTGGCTCGATCAGCTGGGGAGGGCCAGCACGCGCGGCGTGTCGGAGCTGGCGGAGCGTCTGGTCCGGATGTCTTAAGACTTACGTCGCGCGGCAGCCTTGGCGTATCGGCTGATACGGTCCATCACGTCGCCGTCGGTGAGGGTGATGGAGACCCAACGGGCCGATCCGCGCCCTCTCCAGCTGAGCCGCACGACCCGGCGGCCGTAGCGCCATTGCCAGGCGCCGGCGCCGAGCACGTGAGGCCTCCCGAAGACGCGCGTGAGATCGCGTTTCGTCCGATCCACCAGCGCCACGCCATGCGCGTTGCCGAACCCCGCCGAATCGTACAGCGCGACCATGTCGGCGTCGCTCTCGATGAAGTGGGCGCTCAGATAGAAGCGCGCCCCATCCCGGGGATCGCGGATCAGGACGGCACACTCCATGATCTGCGCCGT
>QHTP01000129.1 GCA_003220855.1 Gemmatimonadota bacterium | reverse complement strand
TGCATCAGCGACGAATGGGCGAGCCACTCGTCCGGTTTGTCCCAGAACGCCTGATGGAAGAAGCTGTAGGTGAAGAGCGGAATGTCGGTCTGCCCCGCCATGCTGATCCAATCGATCACCGGGCAGCGCACCGCGGCCGCCGCGAAGCGACCCGTATGGCCGATCACCCAGCTCGAGAGCACGCCGCCCCCGGAGCATCCGGAGACGTACATGCGGGTCGTATCCACGTAGCCCTTGCCGATCACCGCGTCCACGCCGGCCATGAGATCGTCGTAGTCCGGACCGGGATAGTTGTGGTCGATGGCGTTCGAGAACGCGTCGCCGTAGCCGGTCGAGCCGCGCGGGTTCACGTACAGCACCACGTAGCCGTTCGCCGCGAAGTTCTGGAACATATAACTGAACGCCACGTTGTACATCGCGAATGGGCCGCCGTGGATCTCGAGTATGAGGGGATATTTCCGTGCCGCATCGAACGCCGGCGGCTTCACGACCCAGCCCTGCACCCGCGCTCCGCCAGTGGAGTTGTACCAGACCTCGTCGACCTTGGCCAGATGCTTGTTGCCGAGCACGTCGTCGTTCACGCCGGTGAGGCGGGTGACGCCCGGGGGACGTCGCAGGTCGAGCCGCACGACGTCGGCGGCGTGCTCCGGGTCGCTCCGTACGCCCACGGCCACCAGGGTCCGCGCCAGCGACGCGAGCGACACGACTTGCGCGCCCTGCGTGACGTCGCGCACGCCCCCCGCCAGGTCCGCGTAGCGGACGTTGATCGACCCGCGGTCCGGGGCCGTGAAGTACACGCCCTTGCCGTCGGGGGCCCAGCGCAGGGTCTCCGGATCACGGTCGAAAGTCTTGGACAGGTCGCGCATCCCGGTGCCGTCGATTCCCATCACGTACAGGTCGGCGGTGCGGTGGGTCTGCCCCGTCGAGTCATAGCCCGCGAACGCGACGCTCCTGCCGTCCGGCGACACCACCGGGTTCGCCCAGAAGCCGGGCCGCGACACGAGCGTCCGGATCGTCCTGCTCGCCACGTCGAGCCCATAGATGCGCGACACCTGGTACTGGCGGTCCCAGGTGGTGTCCCGCAGCCCGTCGAACACGATGGTGCGCCCGTCGGGGGTCCAGTCGTAGCCCGCCCCGAGCACCAGACCGTCGAAGCGCGCCCCCACATTCCAGCGCCCACTCGTCAGGGCGCGCGGCGTGCCTCCGTCCGCGGGCACCTGGAAGAGATGGGTGAAACCCTGCGTCATGTACCCGACCCGATCCTGGCGATAGTGGAGGCCGTCGACCACGCGCGGCGCGGGCGTCCATTTCGCGCCCTCGGGGGGCTTGGGCAGGGAAATGCTCCAGGCGGTCGAGTCGGGGACGAGCATCACGAACGCGATCGACTTGCCGTCGGGAGCCCACCGCGGATCGGCGGGTTTTTCGGTGACACGCGTGACCTGGGAGGACGCGCCCTCGGCGTCCATCCAGCGCACGAACAGCTGCGTCCCCTTGGGCTCCCCGTCGGCCAGATAGAGGATGCGAGTGCCGTCGGGCGCCCAGCGGGCGTCCGAGCCCTTCACGAGGAAGCGGTTGTGCGAGCCGTCGGCGTTCATGATCCACAGCGCCGACTCCCATTTGTCTTCGAGCTTGTTCACCCAGCGGCGGGTGTAGACGATCTGGGCCCCGTCGGGAGAGATCTGCGGGTCGGCCACCTGCTCCCAGTCGAGGTAATGGTCGACCGTGAGCAGGGTGTCGGAGGCGGTTTCTTGCGCGCGGGCAGGGGCGGCCAGCAGGCAGCTGACGAGGAGGGCGATTCCGATCATGAGAGGGTACCGCATGGAGCCTCCAGTGGTGTCAACGCAACTTGGCTGCGATTGTTTGCTCCACGCGCTGCGCGAACCTGTGCGCCCCGACGGGCGCGATGCGCGCCGCCTCGCCTTTGATCTCGTAGCTGTCCCCCAGCACCAGTTGCCCCGTCGTCGCGTCCAACAGCTCGGCGGAGAACAGCCACACGAGGTTCGACAGGTTCGAGATGGTCCCCTTCGCGACCCAGCCCGCGCCCAGGCGGCGCGCCACGCCCAGAGCGCAGGCGTTGTCGCACGCATTGCCATCGGCTTCCGCCGCGGCCACAGCCGTCGCGGTGACACCCGAATCGACGATCGTGACGACGTCCGACGCGCCCAGCGTCGCGCGCAGCTTGCTCGTCGCCGCGGCGACGACGGCCGTGTCGCCCGGCTGGAGCACGTTGGCGTGCTGCCCGTTGAATCGGAGATTGATCACTGCGACCACCGGACGGGGGGCGCCGCTCTGGGCGGCGGCGCCGGCGCACCACAGCACAAGCGAGGCAAGCGGGGCAACGCGCACGAGTGTAATCTAGAGGCTCCTCTCGCGGGACACCAATGACCGCCGTACGCCCCGCCGCCGACCAGCGCGCCGCCGTCGTCGCGGGATTCCTCGGCTGGACGCTCGACGCGTTCGACTTTTTCCTCGTCGTGATGACGCTCACGGCCATCGCCCGCGAGTTCGGGAAGTCGGACGCCGCCATCGCGCTCTCGCTCACGCTCACGCTCCTGTTCCGACCCGTCGGCGCGTTCATCTTCGGGCTCGTCGCCGACCGCTATGGCCGACGGCTGCCGCTGATGATCGACCTGGTGTTCTACTCGGTGATCGAGGTGCTCACCGGCCTGGCGCCGAGCTACGTCACGTTCCTGGTGCTGCGCGCGTTGTTCGGGATCGGCATGGGGGCGGAATGGGGTGTGGGGGCGTCCCTGGTGATGGAGAAGATCCCGCCCCGCTACCGCGGCGTGGTGTCGGGGCTGCTGCAACAGGGTTATGCCTTGGGGTACTTGCTCGCGGCGGTCTGCTACCTGTTCGTGTACCCCCACTGGGGATGGCGCCCGCTCTTTTTCATCGGTGGCCTGCCCGCACTGCTCGCCCTGTTCGTGCGCGCGCGGGTGCGGGAGTCGGACGTGTGGCGGGAGACCCGGCACGACAGCTGGTCCGGTCTGGGCCGGGCGATCGTGTCGAACTGGAAGCTGTTCGTCTACCTGACCATCCTGATGGCGATGATGAACATGGTCTCCCACGGCACGCAGGACATGTACCCCACCTTCCTCGAGCGCGACCGGCACTTCGGGCCTACGGGCCGGGCGGCGCTCACCGCGTTCTCCCAGGTGGGCGCGCTGGTGGGCGGGGTGTTGTGCGGCCTCTACTCGGACCGGCTGGGACGGCGGCGTACCATCGGGCTGGCGCTGGCGGGCGCGGTCGTGACCATCCCCATCTGGGCATTCGCGCCCGCGCTCCCGCTCCTCGTCGGGGGCGCGTTCATCATGCAGTTCTTCGTCCAGGGCGCCTGGGGCGTGATCCCCGCGCACCTGAACGAACTCTCACCGGATGCAGTGCGGGGCTTCCTGCCAGGCTTCGCCTACCAATGCGGCGTGGCGATCGCGAGCCAGATCCCGCACGTGCAGGCGCTGTTCGCCCCGCACACGAGCTACGCGACGGCCATGGCGCTCTCCGCCACGACCGTGTTCATCCTCGGCGCCGTGGTCGCCGGAATCGGACCCGAGCGCCGGGGAGTGGCATTCGGGCGCGGGGCTCCGTAGCGTTAGTCGACATGGCCACGTTCGTCAAAGCCACTCAGGCCTACCAGCAGGGACAGCGTACCCTGCCTCGCCGCTACTACGTGGACCCCGCGATCTATTCCGAGGAACAGGAGCGGATCTTCGCACAGCGCTGGGTGTGCGTCGGGCGTGCCGCCGAGCTCGCAGCGCCCGGGGATTACGTGATACGGCCGATCGCCGGCGAAAGCGTCATCGTGGTGCGCGGGCAAGACGGCGCGGTGCGCGCGTTCTACAACGTGTGCCGCCACCGCGGCACCCGGCTGTGCGACACCGAGCGCGGGCGCCTGTCCGAAACGATCCAGTGTCCCTACCACGCGTGGACCTACACGCTGGACGGGGCGCTGATCGGCGCGCCGCACATGAACGAGGTGGCGGGCTTCGACAAGCGGGACTATCCGCTGCACCCGGTCGCGCTCGCGGCGTGGGAAGGATTCCTCTTCATCAATCTGGCGCGCGACCCCGAGCCGTTCGCGCGCGCGTTCGCCCCGCTCGAGCGCCGGTTCAGCCGGTTCAACATCGAGCGGCTCCGCTCCGGCGCCCGCGTCGACTACGACGTCCGCGCCAACTGGAAGCTCATCTTCCAGAATTTCTCCGAATGCCTCCATTGCCCGGTGATCCATCCGGGGCTCGCGAAGCTCACGCCGTACACGAGCGGTGAGAACGACCTGTTCGAGGGACCCTATCTCGGCGGGTACATGGTGATCACCGCCCCAGGCGGGAGCCTCACGCTGAGCGGCCGGGCGTGCGGGCCGGCGGTAGGCGATCTGCCGGCCGCGGACCGTAACCGGGTCTACTTCTACACGATCTTTCCGAACCTGCTGCTCTCGCTGCATCCCGACTACGTGATGTTCCACACGCTCTCGCCCGAGGCGCCCGACCGCACGCACATCACCTGCGAGTGGCTGTTCCACGCCGACGCGTTCGGGCAGCCGGAGTTCGACCCGCACGACGCCGTCGGCTTCTGGGACGAGACCAACCGTCAGGACTGGAACATCTGCGAGCGCTCGCAGCTGGGCGTGTCATCGCGCGCCTACGAGCCCGGACCCTATTCACCGCGCGAAGGCATCTCGGCGGCGTGGGACCGGGAATTTCTCCGAGCGATCGGGCATTCACACTGAGCATCGTCCCCCCTCTCCCCAAGGGAGAGGCGGACAGGGGGTGAGGACCGCCCCTACTTTTGTCGGAGGTACGCGTCCGTCTTGTTGAGCCAATCCTCGCGCGGCGGGTAGAACACGTCCAGGTCGAGCGTATCCTCGAGCGCGTGCGCCTCGTGCGGCAGGTGCGCCGGCAGGTGCAGCACCTCCCCCGCGCGCACCACGATCTCCTCGGCGCCGTCCGCGCCCACCAGGAACCGGAGCGCGCCCTCGAGGATGTAGGTGAATTGCTCGTTCTCGTGCGAATGTCGCGGGACGACGCACCCTTGCTTCAGGTAGACATGCGCGAGCATCACCCGGTCGCCCGTGATCAGCCGGCGCGACAGGCGCTCGTGCAATTCCTCGCGGGGGACGTCCTCCCAGCGAAACCACCTCGCTGCTCGCGTGCCGCTCACCGAGTCGCTCCGACGGGGTCGAGCGACAACGCTAGCGCCCTCGCGCCGCGCCGTCAAAAGCGCGGCACGACCGGATAGCGGCGGCCCCGCCGCCGCGGCATGTTGCAGGTGAGGAGGGCGATCGGTGAATCGAACGCAGCTGCTGAGACGGCTCGACGTCGCCTGGCAGGCGCTCAAGCAGTCGTACGCGGACCTGCCGGACGCGCAGCTCCTGGTGCCCGGCGTGACGGGCGACTGGTCGGTCAAGGACATCATCGCGCACGTGACCTGGTGGGAAGAGGAGGCGCTGACCCATCTGCCGCTCGTCCTGGCGGGCGGGCAGCCGCCGCGCTACTCTGTGATGCACGGCGGTATCGATGCCTTCAACGCCAAGATGACGGCGCAGCGGAGAGGCCTGTCGCTCGCCGCCGTATTACGGCAGCGGGATGACGTGCACCGCCGCCTCGTCGCCCTCATCGAGGGCGCCCCCCAGAGCCAGCTGACCCGCGAGACCCGCTTCCGCCGGCGGCTGCGGCTGGATACGTACGGTCACTACCCGAAGCACGCGCAGGCGATCTCCCGATGGCGGGAGCGGCGATCGAGCCTTGCCTGACCCCGCATCGGTGCGGTAGCTTGGCCGCTCTTCCGATACGGAGGCGCGGATGCCGCTCGCCGAGCTGCTGCTCCCGGAGTTCGATGAAGAGATGGCCGCGACGCGCCGAGTGCTCGAGCGAGTGCCCGACGGCAAGGCCTCCTGGAAGCCGCATCCCAAATCGATGACCCTGGGGCGGCTCGCCACGCTCGTCGCGGAGCTGCCGGGCTGGGTGGTGAACGTCCTCACGCTGGACGAGCTCGACATCATGCCGCCCGGTGGTCCGCCGCCCCGGTTCGAGGCGCTCGACAGTACGCGGCGCATCCTCGAGCTGCTCGACAAGAACGTGGCCGCGGCCCGGGCCGCCGTGCTGGCGGCGTCGGACGCCGAGTTCAAGAAGCCCTGGACGTTCAAGGTGGCGGGCCGAGCCGTGGCGACGAACCCCAAACTCACCGTGTACCGTCGCACGGTACTCAATCACCTCGTGCATCATCGCGGCCAGCTCACCGTGTACCTGCGCCTCAACGGAGCGGCGGTCCCCGCGGTGTACGGCCCCACCGCGGACGAGCCCCATTTCTAGGACGCGCCCGTGAGCACGTGGGAGCAGGCCGTCTCTCGGCTGCTGCGACTGCTGCGGCTGGACAGCATCCGCAGCAAGATGCTGGTGTTCGGCATCCTCGCGACCCTGATTCCCTCGTTCACCACAGCCTGGATCTCCTACCTCCAGAACAAGCGCTCGCTCACCGAGAAGATCACGGGCGAGCTGCAGAGCGTCAGCGCGCAGACCGCTCGCGAAATGGATCTATGGGTCAAGGAGCGGCTGTACGAGCTGCGCGTGTTCGCGAGCTCGTACGAGGTCTCGGAGAACCTCGACCGGATCACCCGCCGCGGCGGCGCCCCCGCGCTGGCGCGTCTCACCGACTACCTGCGGTCCGTGCGCGAGCGCTTCGCCGATTACCCGGAGCTGCTGGTGGTGAACCCACGGGGGGAGGCGGTGGCGACGACCGCCCGGCAGGCGACGCCCGCCCATCTGCCGGCGAACTGGGCCGCGGCCATCCGGACGGACAACGCGGTGCTGGGGGATACGTATTGGGACGGCGCGCTGGCGAAGGGCGTCGTCGTCTTCGCCGTCCCCATTTACCAGACGGGGGGCCGTTTCCTGGGGGCGCTCACCGCCAAGCTCGACCTGGCCGCGGTGCACCACCTGTTGCGGCGGTTCGCCGCGGGAACAGCCGGTCGCGTGTACCTCATCACCGTCGCGGGCCAGCCCCTGGCGGGCTCGGAGTCGGAGCGCGAGGACCTGATGCAACGCCACCTCGACAGCGCCGTCACGCAGCGGTTGCTCGAGCACGAGGGGCTTCCGATCGAATTCACCGGCCTGCAAGGCGACCGCGTCGTGGCCTCGGCCAAGCGCGTGCCGCATGTCGAGTGGGCCGTGCTGGTCCAGGTCCCGGCGGCGGAAGCGTTCCGGCAGGTGAACCGTCTCCGCAACGTCACGGTGCTGATCGTGGCGGCGCTGCTCGTCGGGGTGGGTCTGCTCGCCTACGTGCTCGGGCTCCTCATCACGCGGCCGCTCAACCGCCTGACGCGCGGCGCCGCCCGCGTCGCCGGTGGCGATCTCGACGTCGACCTGCCGGTGGTGGGCGGCGGCGAGCTCGGCTACGTGACGGAGGTGTTCAACGACATGGTGGCCCGGTTACGCGAGAGCCGCCGCGAGCTCGAGCGGCTCTCGATCACCGACGACCTCACCGAGCTCTATAACCGGCGCTATGTCATGGAGGCGCTCGGGAACGAGGTGCGCCGCTCTGGCGGCCATCCTCAAGGAGTCCACACGCGACGTGGACTGCGCCGCGCGCTATGGTGGGGAGGAGTTCGTGGTGCTGCTGCCGGAGACCGAGGCGCAGGGCGCCACCGATACGGCGCAGCGGATTCAGGGGCGGTTGGCGCGCGACGATGTGGTGGGGGGGAAGGTGACCCTCAGCGTGGGAGTCGCGCAGTTCCCCGAGGACGGCGAGTCCCCCGAGGATCTGCTGGCCGGCGCCGACGCGGCGCTGTATCAGGCGAAACGGGAGGGACGAAACCGCGTGCTGCGCGCCGTGCGTTAGCGGGCCTCGCGCCGCCCGATGAGGCCCAGGAACATCCAGCCGCTGCGCCCGCCTTCGTCCGCGATTCGCACCCACTGCTCCAGATACGAATAGCCGGTCAACGCCGCACCCGGGTCCACCGTGAAAACCACCTTGTAGCCGCTGCCCGGGCCCTCCCGCACGTTGCCGCGCGCGGTCGCCTGGAGCCGCACCGGCACGGCGAACGACACTTCGCCAACGCGCTGCGGCGTCCGCCCTTCGCCCCCCAATCCGCTCCTGCCCGCCCCGGCGACGCGCTTGGACTGGTTCGCGAGGTACAGCGCGCCGCCGTAGTTCTGCTTCGCGAATTCGGCACTCCCCTGCTGCAGCAACGTGGTCGCCTGCGCCAGGTCGGCCGCCGGTTGCGACGCCGCCCCGCCGCGGAGCGCCTGTACGGCGATTTCCGCTTCGGCAATAGCCGACGCCGCCTCGGCCCGGCTCGCGACGGTCTGGAGCTTCGCCAGGGCGCGCACCACCTCCTGCCGCGCCTCATCGAGCCGCGCCTGGAGCTCCTCGACCTGCGCGTCGCGCTCGAGCAGCCGCAGATCGAGCCGGGCCACGCGCTGCTCCAGCGCCGAATCGTGCGGCGTACGCGCCGTCGCGGAGCCGGCCCCGGCGCTGTCCCGAGCGGACCGCGGCGCGACGTCGGGGGCCTGCGCCGGGCACGCCGCGAGCGCCGTCAGCGCCGTCGCGAGCAGGGTGCAGGACGCGACGCCCCGCACCGACCCAAAAAAGGCCCGCACCGGCGGGCCCAGCGTGAGACCGGCGCTCCACGGGGCCGTCACCCGGCCGCCTCCTGCGAGTCCGCCTGTTGCTGCATCGGCTCGTGCGCCTGCGCGCTGACCCAGACGCCGGGATGCGGAATGGTGACCACGAATCCTTCTGTCGCGCGCAGCGGCTTCGCGTGGTACGCCGCCAGCGCGTCCCGCCACGCGGCCGGGAGCTGTGCCGCGGAGCGCAGCGGCAGCGCGATCGCATTGCCGATGCGCCCCACGACGTTGTTCTCGATGACGTCCGTGAGCGGCCGCCCCGCCGGATCGCGCAGCTTGGAGAGCGCCACGTGGCGCGCCGCGGGATCGCCCGCCGAGATGATCGCGGTGGAGTAGTACAGCAGGTTCGCCTCGATGTGGTCGAGCAGCCGGCCGCGCGCATCCGCCGGCACGGCGGCCTCGTCGCCCCCGAGCAGCCGCTCCAAGTCGGGCAGCATGCCGCGATCGAGCAGCGTGCGGCGGAACAGGTAGCCGAAGCGCCGCACCACGTCCGGGGTCGCCACGTTGGGGAGCCGGAAGGGCACGAAGATCACCGGTCGGGCCCGCGGGCTCCGCGCCATCACCTTGAAGCGTTCGAGCGGCTCGAAGAAGTGGAACGTGACCAGACGATCGCGGGTCGTGTTCCGCACGGTGCGCACGGCGCCGGTGACAGGCGCGTCGGCGGGGGCATCCACCACGCCGAGCGGGCGGCGCCGCAACGCGTTGCTCATGCGCTCGGTGCGGTCGCGAATCATCTGGACCGTGTCGGCGGCGGCCGACTCGAGCCCGGGCTCGGTGAGCGTGAGCGCATCGAGCTGCAGCTCGGGCCGGAGCGCGGAGACCAAGTCGCCGAGCATCGACGTGCCGACCATGCGGGCGAGGATCTGCAGCGGGCGCTCGCGCCCTTCGGCCTCGCGGCGCCAGCGGCCGTCGAGCACCGCGAGCTTGGCCTCGTCTCCCGGCGTGAGCGTCGCGCTGTAGAGCAGCTCGCCCCACTGCACGCCGAGCGACTGCCAGTACTGCTCCACCTCGATGAGCGCGCCGTAGCGCATCGCGCCCGACCCTTCGCTCGCGAGCGAGAAGAAGTCGGCCACCGGGTCGGACGTCGGCCCGGCCGCGGCGGGCGCTCGCTCGGCGAACATGGCGAGACGCTGGAAGTAGAGAACGTGACCGGGCACGTCGACGGGATCGGGCCCGCGCGCGAGTGGTGGCACCCCCGCCCCCGCCCCCGCCCCAGCCCCCGAGGCCGGAGCGGGAGGCGCTGCCTGTAGCTCGCGCACCCCACGCTCCCCCGCCCCGCTGCTAGGAGGGGGCAGGTGGCTGGGCGCGGCGAGTGGCGTCGGCTCGTCTCCGAGCGTCACCGTCGCCAGCTCGATCGGATCTTCGCTGCGCAGGCCCACGCGCAGCCGCAACTTGAGGATGTCGCGGCGCGGCACGGCCACGATCCCGTCCCCATCGCTCACCCAGTGGCCCGCGGCATTGCCGGCCCGGTCGAGCACCGTCACGGGCACGCCCTGCGCGGGCTTGCCCGTGTCCTGATGCACGATGCGGAACAGCCAGACGTCGCCGGTGGCCATAGGGGGGACCAATATGCAGCCCGGCGGGGGCGGCGTACAACGACGGGTGACACGTTCCAGGGTAAGGCGTTGCCGGATAAGGCGTTGTCTGACAGAGCGCTGTCGGGTGGAGCGTTGCGCGTGACTATCGCACGCCGGGCGCGGACGCCATCCTTACTGACAAGGCACTCCACCGGAGGTGGCTCCATGGCGCAGGCTGGCATCAACGTCGGTCCGTTCGACGCCCGGGCGCGTCAGCTGGCCGGGACGCTGGCGATCGTCGGCGGTCTCACCGCGCTGGACGGCTTCTTCCAGGCGCTGGGATTTCTCACGTGGATCGTGTGCGCCGCGATGATGTACGTCGGGATTATCTACGCGATGGGCGGGTTCAAGGACGGGACGGCGCAGTTCGGCTACCCGTTGCTGATTCTCTCGGTGCTTGATGCGTGGCTGCCGCTGGTGCACAAAGGCTACTGGGGACTGATCGCGGGGGCGTTCGTGGCGCTCGGCGCGTTTCAGACGGCGCGCACCCGAGTGTGCCCCATCAACGGGCTCCTGGGAGTGAACACGGCCGCCGGATCGTCAGCCTAGCGAGGCGGCGCCCCCACCACCCATACGCGCTTCCGTCCGGTCCACCGCCCGTGTTATGGTGCGAGCCATGAAATGGACCGGCCGTGCGCGAATCCTGGCCCTCGGTGTGATCGCGGTGGCCGCAGGGGGCGTCTCCATCCTGGGCTCTCACGTCTTCACGACGTCGCGAGCTCCGGCCGCGGCGCGCTGCTCCAACGACCCGCGCCGCGCGTTGGGGTGCTACGAGCAGCGCTACCGCTCGATCGTCGCCGGGCAGGGCGTGGCAGAAGCCTTCGCCGACTTGAAGGCCAGGTACGGCGCCGATCCCGAGATGCAGCGGCTATGCCACGCGATCACCCACGCGATCGGCCAGGCGGCGATCGCGAAGTACGGCGACGTCGCCGAGGCGTTTCGTCACGGCGACAATGCCTGCGGCTCGGGATACTATCACGGCGTGATGCAGGGCTTTGCCCTGGCGCGGGGACGCACGACCCTGTTGAGCGATCTCGACGCCGTCTGCGCCGCCGTGCCCGGAAAAGAGCGGCAGTCGCTCGACTACTTCAACTGCGTGC
Source organism: Gemmatimonadota bacterium (assembly GCA_003220855.1). Taxonomy (GTDB): domain Bacteria; phylum Gemmatimonadota; class Gemmatimonadetes; order Gemmatimonadales; family GWC2-71-9; genus AG41. The sequence goes on along the minus strand of QHTP01000129.1, from coordinate 938 downwards.
ACGGCCTGGGACACGCCGTCATGGCCGTCCGGGACGACGAGCTGTTCGACGCGCTGCACGATTGCGACGGCCTGACGGGTGCCATGGAGCAGAATGCCTGTGTCAACGGCGTCTTCATGGAGAACCTCATCGTGGACGGCGCGCACGGCGGCAACTACAGCAAATACCTGCGGCCCGGCGAGCCGCTCTATCCCTGCACCGCCGTCGCGGAGAAATACAAGGCGGAGTGCTACGACATGCAGACGTCGTATGCGCTGGGCGCCGTGCGGGGCGATTTTGCCCGGGTGTTCGCGCTGTGCGCGGGCGTGGGCGCGCCGTTTCGAAAGAATTGCTACCAGAGCCTGGGGCGGGATGCGGCGACCGTCAGCCGGAATCAGGTGTCCCCTACGGTCGTGACTTGCAAGCTCGGCCGGGATCACGAGCAGCGGTCTTATTGCGTGCTCGGTGCCGTGCTGGACTTCGTGTACTACTACCATTCCGACGGGCAGGCGAAGGCTTTTTGCGCGGCACTCGATCCGGACCTGCGGGAGGGTTGCCGGTCGGCCATCGCCAGGCTCGTCGGACGTTTCTAGCCCACCGTGCGACGCGCCACCTTCTGGTTCATCTTCGGCACCGTACTACTCGACATGCTGGCGCTCGGCATCATCGCGCCGGTATTCCCCAAGCTCATCATCCAGCTCGAGGGCGGGAACGATATCATCGCGGCCGGGCTGCTGGGGCTGTTCGGCACCGTGTGGGCCGCGATGCAGTTTCTGTTCGCTCCGGTCTTGGGCGCGCTCTCCGATCGCGTCGGCCGGCGGCCGGTGATTCTGCTGTCGTGCCTCGGATTGGGACTGGACTACGTCATCATGGCGCTGGCGCCCGGGGTGTGGTGGCTGTTCGTCGGCCGCATGCTGTCGGGCATTACGGCCTCGAGCTTCACGACGTCGTTCGCCTAC
>QHTP01000128.1 GCA_003220855.1 Gemmatimonadota bacterium | reverse complement strand
CGGCAGGCGGTGCGCGACGCGATCGCGGCGGGTGCGAAGGACCTCGGTGGGCTCATGGGGCAGGTCATGCCGAAATTCAAAGGGCGCGCGGACGGCAAGCTGGTCAACCAGATCGCGCGCGAGGAGTTGGCAGCGATCGTATGAGTGTTGCGGGAGGGGTCACTCCCTCCGTGTTGGAGACACTCGAGTTTGCTGCCGCGCTGGAGCGGGTGGCGGCGCACGCCGCGGGCCCGCTCGGCGCGGCCCGCGTGCGAGCCCGGACCCCCAGCGCGGATCCAGACGCCGTCCGCGGCGCCCTCGCCCAGGTCGCCGAGCTCGCCGCGCGCCTCCTTGCGGACGACGCCATCCGCGCCGAATCCGTGCCGGACATCGGTCCGGCGCTCGACTTGCTGGCCGTTCCCGGGAGCGCGCTCGAAGGCCCCGCCCTCACCGAGATCGGCCGCGCGCTGGCCGCCGCGCGCATCGTAGCAACCGAGCTGGCCCGCCTCGCGCCGGCCGCCCCTCGCACCGCGGCGCTCCGGGTCGACCCGCCCCGCAGGGAGATCGAGAAGCGCCTCGGGGAGTCCCTCGATTCCGAAGGGGAGGTGCTCGACTCGGCGTCGCGCGCGCTCGCGCGAGCGCGTCAGGCCGTGCGCGAGACGCGCGAGCGGCTGGTGAAGCAGCTCGAGGCGATGCTCGGCTCGCTCGATCCGGCCGAGCGCGCCCCGGACGCCGCGGTCACCGTCCGCGGCGGCCGCTACGTCATCCCCGTGCGCAGCACCGCCCGGTCCCGGGTGGGCGGCATCGTGCACGACGAGTCGGCCACGCGGTCCACCGTGTTCGTCGAGCCCCCTGAAGCGATCGAGCTCGGGAATGCGCTGCGCGCCGCGCAATCGGCCGAGCAGCGCGAGGTGCTCCGGGTGCTCCGGGAGTTGACGGATTTGTTGCGCCCGCACCGGAGCGCCATCGCGGCCGCGTGGGACATGTGCATCGCGTTCGACGACCTGTGCGCCCGCGCCCGGTACGCCGTCCTGATCAATGGCTTCACGCCCGCGATCGGCACCGGCCCGGTCGCGATCCGCGGCGGCCGGCACCCCCTGCTCCTCGGGAGCGCGGTGGACGTCGTTCCCTTCGACCTGGTGCTCGCGCCGGACGAATACACCGTGCTCGTTTCCGGGCCGAACACGGGGGGCAAGACGGTCCTCATCAAGGCAGTGGGCCTCATCTGTCTCATGGCGCAGAGCGGAATCGTCCCACCGGTCGGACCTCAGTCGGTGCTGCCGGTTCTCGATTCCGTGTTCGCCGACATCGGTGACCGGCAGTCCATCGCCGCGAGCCTTTCCACGTTTTCCGCGCATGTGGCGGCGCTGCGCGACATCCTCGAGCATGCGGGCGAGCGCTCGCTCGTTCTCGTGGACGAGATTGGGAGCGGGACCGACCCCGCCGAGGGCGGCGCGCTGGCGGCGGCAGTCCTGAAGGCGCTCACGCGACGCCGCGCTCTGACGCTCGCCACCACGCATCTTGGTGCGCTGAAGAAGCTCGCGACGGAGACAGTCGGGATCGTGAATGCGTCGCTCCAGTTCGACGCGGAGACGCTCACACCGACCTATCGGCTGCTGAAAGGCGTGCCCGGGCGGTCTTACGGGCTCGCGATCGCCCGGCGCCTCGGCCTCGCGCCGGATGTGCTCGAGGTCGCCGGCCGCGCGGTTCCGGACTCGGAGCGGGAGCTGGACCGACTGCTCGCCGTCGTAGAGGCTCAGGCGCGGGAAGTCGAGGCCCGGGAGCGGGAGCTCACCGAGCGGGAGCTCGTGCTGCGCGACGACGCGGCGAAGATCGCCGCCCGGGCGGACGCGGTCGCGGCACGGGAACGCGAGGTGCAGGCCCGCGCCCGCACGCTCGAGCGCGGCGCGCGCGAGCAGGCGCGCGCCTATCTGCTCGAAGCGCGGCGCAAAGTCGAGGAGGCGCTGGGGCGCGCGCGGGCGGCGGTGGACGAGGCGACGGCGCGCGAGGCGCGGCGACTCGTGGAGCAGGCGATCGAGGAGACGGAAGGTGAAGGCAAACAGGAAAGCCCTCAGGGGCAAGGGTGGATGTCGCTCGATGAGCTGCGGCGTCTGCGCCGGTCGCCCGACTCGCCCCTCCCGGCGCCCCCCCCCCTCGCCTCCCCGCCCGCCCTCGCGCATTCCCGCGCGCCCTCGCCCGCCCACGCGGCGGCCGCCCGGGCGTCGAGCGAAGTGTCGCTCATCGGGCTTCGCCGGGACGAGGCCGAGGCAGCGCTCCTCAAAGCCCTCGACGATGCGGTCGTCGCCGACCTTCCCTACCTGCGCATCGTGCACGGCAAGGGCACGGGCGCTCTGCGGCAGCTCGCCCACGCCGTCCTCTCCGCCGACATTCGCGTGCAGCGCTTCGGCTTCGCGCCGGCGGCTCAGGGCGGCCATGGCGTCACGATCGCGGAGCTCAAGGGATGAGCCTGATCCCCGATGACGTCATCGAGCAGGTCCGCGAGGCGGCGGACCTGGTGGGGATCATCGGCGAGCACGTCGAGCTCAAGCGTACCGGCTCGGATTTCCGCGGGCCGTGCCCGTTCCACGGCGGGACGCACCGCAACTTCGCGGTCATCCCGAAGAAAGGAATGTTCTACTGCTTCGTGTGCCACGAGGCCGGGGACGCCTTCACCTTCTTCATGAAGAGGCTCGGGATGGACTATCCCACGGCGGTGCGGGAGGTGGCGCGCCGCGTAGGGATCACGATCCCCGAGCGCGGGCCCTCCGGCCCCGACCCCCACGAGCCGCTGTTCAACGCCGTCGCTGCTGCCGCCGACTGGTTCACTCGACAGCTCTCCGGCAGCCCAGACGCCGAGGTCGCCCGCACTTACCTCGGGTCCCGCGGGCTCGAGCTCGAAACCGTTCTACCCCTGGGCCTGGGCTACGCGCCGAAGGGGAAGGCGTTCCTGGAGGCGATGAAAGGATTGGGCGTGCATGAGGATGTGTTGCTCGAGGCGGGGTTGTTGGTTAGACGAGAGGACGGCACGCTCCCCTCCCGCTTTCACGGGCGGCTGCTTTTCCCGATCCACGACTCGCGCGCCCGGGTCGTTGGCTTCGGCGGCCGCATCCTTGGCGACGGAGAGCCTAAGTATCTCAATTCCCCCGAGACCCCGATCTTCCACAAGGGGAAGCTGCTCTACAACCTGCACGTCGCGAAGCACGCCATGCGCCGGGCCGAGCGGGCGATCGTCGTGGAGGGCTACTTCGACGTGCTGCGGCTCGGGCTCGTCGGGATCGAAGAAGTCGTGGCGACGCTCGGCACCGCGCTCACATCGGACCAGGCTCAGCTCGTGAAGCGCTACGCCCCGCACGTGATGCTGCTGTACGACTCGGACGACCCAGGCCTACGTGCCACGTTCCGCGCGGGGGACGAGTTGCTGCGGCAGGGGCTGCGGGTGAGCGTCGCGACGCTGCCCGCGGGCGAGGACCCCGACACGCTGGCGCAGCGGCGGGGCGCAGCCGGCCTCGAGGCGTTGCTCGGAGACGCCGTGGACGTGTTCGAGCGCAAGATCCAGATCCTCGATCGCAAGGGATTCTTCGGCACGCTTCCGGGCCGGCGGCGAGCGCTGGACGGACTGCTGCCGACCATCCGGGCGGCGGCGGATCCGATCACGCGGGAGCTCTACATCTCCCGAGCGGCGGAAGTCGCGGGCGTGCGCAAGGACGTCCTGGAGCAGGAAACGGGAAACGAGAAACGGGAAGCGAGTGCGGCACCCACGTTTCCCGTTTCCCGTGTCCCGTTTCCCGCCCTTCCAGCCGGTGCCGAGAAGGCTCTCCTGCTCCTGCTGCTCGCGGGCGAACCGTGGCGTGCTCGCGTGATCGAGGCCGTGGCTCCCGAGGAGCTCGAATTCATCCCTTACCGGGAAGTCTTCGAGGCCGTCGCTCGGGACGCCGTGCTCTCGCTGAGCGAGACGTCCGCGCGCGCCTACGAGGCGCTCAAAGACGAAGGATTGGGCGAGCGCGACCCCGACGAGCTGTACGAGCGGGCGGTCCGCTGGATCGAGGCCGGGCGGCTGGAGCGCCGGCTCGAGGAGATCGACCGCCGGCTCCCGCTCGAGAGTCCCGAGGGGCAGGCGTCGTTGATTGCCGAGAAGCGCCGTGTGTTCGACGAGCTCCGCAAGCGGAGTCCCCGCTACAAGATCGCTGCGAGGAGGAGAAGTGCACCCGGAACTTGAGTCGTTGCTGGCCCTGCAGGAAAAGGACGAGGCCGTGACGGCGACCGAAGAGGCGCTCGCGGCGCTCGAACCTGAGCTGGGGGCCCTGGACGCCGCGTTGGCCGCGGCAGAGCGCGCGGTGGAAGCGGCCCAGGTCCAGATTCGCGCGGCCCTGGATCGCCGCGACGCGCTCGAGGGAAAGATCACGAGCTACCGGAGCATGCAGGAGCAGCGGCGCCAGCGGCTCGAGTGGGTCCGGGGTGCGAAGGAGGCGTCGACGCTCATGGCCGAGCTCGACCTGGCCCGCTCGGTGCTCGCGAAAGAAGAGGCCGAGTTCATGCGCTCGGGCGACGCCGTGGCCGAGGCCGAGCGGAAGGCGGGCGAGGCCGAGCAAGCCCTCGCCGAGCTGCAGGCGGCGCAGGCGCCGGCGCGCGAGGCCCTGGCCGGCCGGCGCGGGGAGATCGTCGCGGAGCGCGAGCGCGCCCTGGGCGAGCGCGAGCGGGCGGCGGCGCAGGTGGGCGCCGCGTTCCTCGCCCGCTACGAGCGGATCCGCCGGGGGAAGGCGCCGCTGGCGCTGTACCCGTTGCACGGCGATGCGTGCGGCCACTGCTTCACGGCGGTCCCGACCCAGCGCCGCGGGCTGATCCAGCGCGGCACCTCTATTGAAGGCTGCGAGGCCTGCGGCGTGCTGCTCTACGCCAGGGAATGATTCCCCGCTGGGCCGTCGCACAACGCCCTGATCCCGGCCTCGTGGCGGCGCTCGCCGCCGAGCTCGGGGTTCCCGAGCCCCTCGCCGCCATCCTGGTGCAGCGCGGCTTTGCCGCGCCGGACATCGCCAAGGCCTTCCTGCGTCCCGACCTGGAGCGTCTGTCGGACCCGTGCGGCTGGGCCGACATGCGCGCGGCCGTGGACCTGCTTGCCGGCGCCGTGCGCTCGGGCACACCCATCCTCGTGCACGGGGACTACGACGTGGACGGGCAGTGCGCGGCGGCGCTCCTGACCCGTGTGCTGGCGAGCGTGGGCGCCGACGTCCGGGCATTCGTGCCCCACCGGCTGCGCGATGGCTACGATTTCGGCGCGGCCGGCCTCGCGGAAGCGCGGCGCGTGGGCGCGGGCCTCATCGTCACGTGCGACTGCGGCATCACCGCCGTCGACGCCGTCGGCGCCGCTCGCGCCGCGGGGATCGACGTGATCGTGACCGACCACCACCTCCCCGGCGACGTCCTGCCCCCTGCCACGGCCGTGCTCGATCCCCGCCGGGCCGACTGTGCCTCGGAGGACAAGCACCTCTGCGGCACGGGCGTGGTGTTCAAACTCGTCCAGGCGCTCGTGCCCGCCCTCGACCTCTCGCCGAACCTGCCGCTCCATTTTCTCGACCTGGTGGCCTTGGCGACCGTGGCCGACGTCGTCCCCCTCACCGGCGAGAACCGCATCCTGGTGCGCCACGGGCTGAAAATGCTGGCCGACTCGCGCTGGACCGGCGTGCGCGCGCTGATCGACGCGGCGGGCCTGACCGGGAAGCCGGTCAAGTCCGGCCACGTGGGATTCATCCTCGCGCCGCGGCTCAACGCCGCTGGCCGTATCGACGACGCGAACCTGGGACTGCGGCTGCTGCTCTCCGACGACCCCGCCGAAGCCGCCGCCATCGCGCGGGAGCTCGAGACGCTCAACGCGCGGCGCCAGGCGTTGGACCAGCGCATCCTCGACGAGGCGCTCGAGCTGGCCGAGCGCGTGCTGCGCCCGGAGGACCGGGCCCTGGTGCTCGCGGCCGACGCCTGGCATCCCGGCGTGATCGGGATCGTGGCGTCGCGGCTGGTGGAGCGCTACGGCCGGCCCACGTTTCTCATCGCCTGGGACGAGGGAGGGAGCACGGGGCGCGGCTCGGGGCGGAGCATCGCGGGCTTCGACCTGCACGCCGCGCTGCACCGCGTGGCGCCCCATCTCGAGAAATACGGGGGGCACACCATGGCGGCGGGGCTCACCATCCGGCGCGACCGATACGAGGCGTTTCGTGTTGCGTTTCTCGCCGTCGCAGGCGAGCTTCTGCGCCCCGACGACCTGGTGCCGGCCCAGCGTGTGGATCTGGAGCTGCCGCTGGGCCTCGTGAGCGAGGAGCTGGAGAAGCTGATCCGCTACCTGGAGCCGTGCGGCGCCGGCAATCCGGCGCCGGTGTTCGGGGTGCGCGGCGCGCGCGCCGTGGGCGCGCGGCGGGTGGGCACGAACCACCTCCGCTTCACGCTGGACGACGAATCGGGCGCGCTGCCGGCCATCGCGTTCCAGTGGGCCGACACGAGTCCCGATCAATGGCTCGCCGAGCGGCTGGACGTGGCGTTCCGGCTGGAGCGCGACGAGTGGCAGGGGCGGGTAACCCTTCAGGCTCGCGTCGCATCCATGGCGCCGAGCGCATGACGATTGCGGATTGCGGATTTCGGATTGCGGGTTGTGCCGACGAGCTTCCATTGCCAATCCGCAATCCGCAATTCGCAATCCGCAATTGGCGGGGCGGGGAAAGGCGTGGGATGATTCGCATCATCGCCGGCGAGTTCAAAGGCCGCCGCCTGCAGACGCCGGCGACGGACAAAGTGCGACCCACGGCGGACCGCGTGCGAGAGGCCTGGTTCTCGATCCTGCAGCGCTCGATCCAGGGGGCGCGCGTGCTCGACCTGTTCGCGGGCTCGGGGGCGCTGGGCTTCGAGGCGCTGTCGCGCGGGGCCGCAAGCGCCGACTTCGTGGAGCTGCACCGCTTCGCGCTCGCCACGCTCAAGGCCAACGTGAAGACGCTCAAGGTGGACGACCGCGCCGCGATTCACCGGGCGGACGCGCTCCGCTTCGCCGAGCGCCTGCACCCGGGCCAGTACGACGTGGCGTTCGCCGATCCCCCGTACGCCGGGCAGGAGGCCGCGCGGCTCGTCGCCCTGTTCCGTCTCAACGCGTTCGCGCGCATCTTTTCGATCGAGCACCCCGCGGACCAGCCGATCCCCGGCGACGACACGCGACGCTACGGCGACACGGCCGTCACCTTCATTTACGCCCCATGACCCGCGTCGCCGTCTACCCGGGTTCGTTCGACCCCATCACGCGCGGGCACGAAGACTTGATCCGGCGCGCCCTCACGTTCGCCGACCGCGTGATCGTCGCGGTCGCCGTCAACGTCGCGAAGCAGCCGCTGTTCACGCTGGAGGAGCGCGTGGACCTGATCCGAAAGACGACGTCGGATGCACGCGTCGAGGTCCGGCCGTTCGACGGCCTGCTGGCCGATTTCGTGCGCGCCGCCGGCGCCACGCTGATCGTGCGCGGTCTCCGCGCCGTGAGCGACTTCGAGTACGAGTTCCAGATGGCGCTCATGAACCGCAATCTCGCTCCCGGGGTCGAGACCGTCTTCCTGGTGCCGGCCTTCGACCTCACCTACCTGAGCTCGAGCCTCGTGCGCGAAGTGGCGCGCTTCGGCGGCGATGTGTCGCAGCTCGTCCACCCCGCGGTGGGCCAGGCGCTCAAGCAAAAGTTCGGGAAGTGACGTTCCGCGACGTGCTGTACGAGCGGGCCCGGCGCGCTCGCCGCCGCATCGTGTTGCCCGACGGCGAGGACGCCCGCGTGCGCGCCGCCGCCGCGCGGATCGACGCCCTGGCGCTCGGCAGCGTGCAGCTCCTGGATCGAACCTCTGCCCTCTCCCCTCTCCCCGAAATGGTTCGCCTGCTCCGCGCCCGCCATCCCGACAAGTTTCCGAGCGACGCCATCGCCGCCACCGCCCTGGTCCATCCCCTCACGTATGGGGCTGCGCTCGTGGCGCTGGGGCGCGCCGACGTGATGGTCGGAGGCGCCACCTTTCCGAGCGGTGACACGATCCGCGCCGCGCTCTGCACGGTCGGCACGGCGCCCGGGACCAGGACTGTGAGCGGCGCGTTCTACATGGTCAGGGACGACGGGGTGCTCACGTTCACTGACTGCGCGGTCGTACCCGAGCCGACGCCCGAGCAGCTTGCCGAGGCGGCGCTCGCGGCGGCCCGCGACCGCCGTCGCATCGTGGGCGACGAGCCCGTGGTGGCCATCCTCTCCTACAGCACCAAGGGGAGCGCCACTGGACCGCGCGTGGAGCGCGTGCGCCGCGCGCTCGAGCTCCTGGCCGCCCGGCGCCCCGACTTCGTGTTCGACGGCGAGCTGCAGACCGACGCGGCCCTCGCGACGGACGTCGCGGCGCGCAAGGCCCCGGGCTCCAGCGTGGCGGGCCGCGCCAATGTGCTCGTGTTCCCCGATCTTGACAGCGGGAACATCGGGTACAAACTGGTCCAGCGGTTAGGCGGGTGGGAGGCGATCGGGCCGATTCTCCAGGGACTGGCGCGACCCGTTGCCGACCTGTCGCGCGGCGCCACCGCCGACGATATTGTGGACACGGTCGCGGTCGCCGTCCTTCAAGCCGGGGAGCAGCCATGAGCTTCACGTTGCGCAAAGACAAGCACGGCGTCGTCGTTGTCGGCGTCGATGGTCAGCTCATCGTCGGCAATCGCCAAGAGCTGAAACAGAAAGTGCTCGACGCGCTGGAGAGCGGCGGCCGCAAGTTCGTGGTCGACTTCGCCAAGACCGGCTACATCGACTCGTCCGGCCTCGGCGTGCTCGTGTCGCTCTCGAAGAAGATCAGGGAACAGGGCGGGGATCTGCGGCTGTGCGGCCTCAACGAGGACCTCCAGACCCTGTTCGAGCTGACCAAGCTGGACACCCTCTTCGCCATCACCAAGACCTCCGAGGAGGCGCTCGCCGCCTTCTAGCCCGTGACCACGCCGCTGCACCTCGACGTCCGCCGGCGGGCGGGGGGAGGTGAGACCGAAACCGAGCTGTCGCTCGATGTGCCGAGCGACTTGCAGTACGTCGGCCCGGCAGTCGAGTTGATCGTGGGGCGCCTCCCGCCGGGTCCTCTCTCCCCGCGCCGTATCCGTTTCAATTTCCGCACCGCGCTCGCCGAAGCCCTCGCCAACGCCATCGCGTATGGCAACCACCACGACCCCGCCCGCGTCGTGCGCGTGCTGGTCCAGGTCCGCCACGACGTCGTCCGGCTGCACGTGACCGACGAGGGAGACGGATTCGACCCGGATGGGGTGCCCGACCCCACGCTCCCCGATCGCGTGGACCTCGAGGACGGGCGGGGGCTGTTCGTGCTGCGCCGCCTGGTGGACCACGTCGCCTTCAACGAGAAAGGCAACTCGGTGTGCCTGACGCTCCGGGCGGGCTGACCGGAGACCGTCTCGCGCGGTTGCTCCCGGCGCTCGAGCGGCTCGCCGGGGCGCGACTGCGTGTGCGGACGGGTGCGGGCGATCGCCCGCCCGGATCGGCCTTGCTCGAGCCCATCCCCGAGATCGACGGGGCGTGGCTCGAGATCGGCGACGGGGCTCCAAGGAAGCCACTGCCCCCGAGTGCCAGCCCGGGGGTGGCGCAAGAGCTCGCCCAGATCGTCGGGGCCGTGCTGTCGGCCGAGCGTGACGCCGCCCAGGTCGCTGCGGAGCTGTCGGAGCGGTACGAGGAGATCGATCTGATCTATACGATCAGCGAGATCCTCGGCCATACGATCCGGCTGGACGAGGCGGCGGACCGTATCCTGCGGGAAGTCTCGACGGTGGTGGGGGCGCGCCGGGCCACGTTGCTCGTGCACGACCCGGAGGCGCACGTGCTGCGCATCGTCGCCGCGCGCGGCATGCAGCCGGACGACCTCGAGCCGATCGAGGTAGACGATCTCTGCTCGGTGGCGGCGCGCGTGTTCCGCGAGATGCGGATCGTGAGCTACGACCCTACCGATCCCAAGGCCGTCAATCCCGGCTGCCCCGAGGGCCGGAACTATCGCGGCGAAGCGTTCCTGTCGGTGCCGGTGCTGTACGCGGCGCCCGGGGCGCGTGGCAAACCGATCGGGGTGATCAATCTGACGGACCGGGTGGGCGAGGACGCGTTCACGGCGGGCGATCGCAAGCTCGTCGCGGCGATCGCGAACCAGATCGGTGCCGCCATCGAGAACGCGCGGCTCGTCGCCAAGGATCTGGGGCAGCAGCGCGTGCGCCGCGAGCTGGAGCTGGCGCGCGACCTGCAGCTGAAGCTGCTGCCCTCACCCCTCGTGCTCGCGGCGCGCGTCGACGTGGCGGCCCGCTGCCGCCAGGCGGACTCGGTCGGCGGCGACTTCTACAACCTGCTCAACCTGCGCGCTGGCCGGATCGGCGTCATGATCGGCGACGTGACGAGCCACGGGTTCAGCGCCGCGCTGATCATGGCGCTCGTGATGGCCGCGTCGGGCATCCACGCCGAATCGGCGGAGACGCCGACCGAGGTGCTGCGGCGCCTGGAAGAATCCCTCACCGAAGAGCTCGCCAACACGGAGATGTTCCTCACCGTGTTCTACGCCGTCGTGGACCCGCAGGCGGGGCGCATCACGTTCGGCAACGCGGGTCACCCTCACGCCTTTCTCGTGTCCGCCCGGACCGGGGAGGCCACCCGGCTCGAGGCCACCCGCCCCCCGCTCGGCCTCGCCACCGCCCCGGGCACGGACACGACCCGGCCGTGGACGCGCAAAGACGCGATCCTGTGCCTGTTCACCGACGGCGTCGCCGAGGCGCTGGGTGGGCGGGGTGAGCGCTTCGGGGAGGAGCGCGTGATCGGCCACGTCGCGCGCCTGCGAGACCGCCCGGCGCTGGAAATCCTCGAATCGGTGCACGCCGATCTGGCCGGCTTTACCGGCGGCGCCCCGCCCACCGACGACCGGACCGTTGTCATCCTCAAGGCGTGATTCCCGACAAACGGCTCAGCCAGCACTTCCTCACCGATCGCACCATTCTCGAGAAGATCGTCGACGCGCTCGACCCCGCGCCCGCCGAGGTCGTGCTCGAGATCGGGGCGGGGAGGGGAAGCCTGACCGAGGTCCTGCTCGCGCGCGGGCTGCGGGTGATTGCAATAGAGAAGGACCGGCGGCTGGCTGCCGAAGTCGATTCCGCATTCCCCATTCCGCATTTCAAGATCGTCGGCAACATCCCCTACGCCATCACTTCCCCGTTACTCGACAAAGCCCTCACCCCGCCGCTCCCCGAGCGCATCGTGTTTCTGGTCCAGGCCGAGGTCGCGGCGCGCGTCGCCGCGGCGCCGGGGTCGAAGACGTACGGCGCCCTGTCGGTCGGCGTGCAGGCGGTGTGTCGGGTGGAGCGACTGTTCCTGGTGCGGGCGGGCGCGTTCCACCCACGACCCCGCGTGGACAGCGCGCTGCTGCGGCTGACGCCGCTCGCCACTCCGGCGGTAGCGCCCGAGGAGCTGGCGGCGTTGCGAGTGTTCGTCGCGGCGTGTTTCAGTCGGCGGCGCAAGCAGCTGCGCAACGTGATCATGGCGGCGACGGGGCAGTCGGCGGCGGTGGTGCGCGTCGGGCTGAGCGAACTCGGGCTCGATCCGGCGGCGCGGCCGGAGACGCTCGGGCCTGGCGAGTTCGCTCGGCTCTTGCGTTGGAGTGCTCGATTGTGAAATTATTCACAATATGCGGAAGATTTCCGAGAGCACGGTGCGGCGGCTCTCCCTGTACCTGCGGTTCCTCGAGCAGTTCGCCGCACAAGGCCAGACCACGATCTCCTCCGCCGAGCTGGCGCGCCGGGGCGGGACCACGTCGGCCCAGGTCCGCAAAGACCTGTCGTTTTTCGGCTCGTTCGGGAAGCGCGGTCTCGGCTACTCGGTGCCCGAGCTCGCGGCCAAGATCCGGGACATCCTGGGGCTGCGGCGCACCTACCGCGTCGTGCTGGTCGGCGCCGGCCGCATCGGCGGGGCGCTGATTCAGTATCCGGGCTTCCGCCAGCGCGGCTTTCACGTCGGCGCCATCTACGACCGCGATCCCAAGAAGATCGGCTCCCGCTGGAACGGCCTCGTGGTGCGGGACGTCCGCCACCTCGAGGCGGACCTCGCCCGCGAGCCCACCGACATCGCCATCGTCGTGACGCCGGCGGAGGCGGCCCAGGAGGTGGTGGATCGGTTGGTGCGTGCCGGGGTGAAGGCGATCCTCAACTTCGCGCCGGCTCAGCTCACCGTCCCGGCCGATGTGGTCGTAAAGTCGGTGAACATGGCCCTGGAGCTGGAGACGCTGAGCTTCGCGCTGGCCAATCGATAGGGCAAAGTAGGAACGCGGAACTCGGAACGCGGAACAGCCATCGCGTCGTCGCGTCGTGCGCGCACCACAGATGTTGCCCGCCCGCGGCGGTCTCGCCCTCCGCTGTCGGCTGCCGCACCGAGCGGCGCCTTCGTCCCTGCAGGAACAGCGGTTGCCGCGGTCTACCGCCTTGCTGATTGCTCGTTCACCACAGCAAGGAGGGTCAGATGAATCGCCGCATGACTCTGGGCGTGGGATGTCTCGTGCTCGTGGGGGCGGGATGCGCGAACGATGCCGCCGGCCCTACGCGGCACCCGATCCGCGCCGCGACCGCGGCCACCGTGCCGACGCATCCCGCCGGCGTGATCGTGTTGTCCGCCCCCTTGGCCGGTCGGCCGTACGGGGTCGCCGTCTCCTCGAAAAACGTGGCCTATATCACGCAACTCGACGCGTCGCGCCTGGCCCGGGTGGATCTCTCGTCCGGACTCGGGTTCACGGGATCGGTCGCTGTGGGTTTCATCCCCACGGGCGTGGCGTTCGCCCAGGGCGGCCAAACCGCCTGGGTCACGAACCAGTTGAGCGGCCCGTCCACGCTCGGCATGATCGACGTGAACGCGAACTCGCAGGTCGCGACGTTCGCGAGCGGCGGCCCGAGCGGGCTGGGCGGGAACATGTTCGAGGTCATCGTGGGCAAGAACGACAATACCGTCTACGTGTCGAGCAACGACCAGAACGTCTATGCGTTCGACCCGGAGACCGGCCAGGTGACGACGACGCTGCACCTCGGGGGGCAGCTCACCGATGGATTCGCCTTTGGTGAGGTCGCCCAGCATCCCGACGGCGTCCGGTTGTACGCCGATCAGATCGGGGACGGCAACGTCGCGGAAATCAACACCGAGACGAACACCGTCACGCGCACGTTCCACATTTCGCCAGGATCCACCCGCCTCCAGGGGATGGCCGTCTCGGGGGACGGCAGCTTGCTCTACGTGGCTGACGAAGGCGGCGTGCTGCGGGTGGTGGACATCGCCTCCGGCACGCAGGTGGACTCGGTAGTGGTGGGACAGCGCGCGTTCGCCGTCGCCCTGAGCCCCGATGACGTGCAGCTCTATGTCGGCGTGCTGGACCTGGGGCTCGTGCGGGTGATCGACCGTGCATCGCGGACCATCGTGAACACCATCCAGCTCCCCGAATCCGGGGCGCGGACGCGGCGGATCGCCTTCAGCGTGATGGGGGAGACTGCGGTGATCGCGGACGAAAACGGCTACGTGCATTTCGTGCAGTAACCCGCACTTGGGCGGGGCCGCGAGCGCCTGACGGCCTGAACAGCTCCGCCGCGGCCCTCGGGCCCGCTAGATTCCAGGCATGGCCCGCGTCCACGTCACCTCGGAAATCGGCCCGCTGCGGGCCGTGCTGGTCCACACGCCCGGCCGCGAGCTCGTCGCGGTCACGCCCGGCAATCGGGAAGACTACCTGTACGACGACATCATCGACCTGGAGCTCGCGGAACGCGAGCACCGTCGGTTTGTCACGGTGTTGGAGCGCTTCGCGCAGGTGTACGAAGTGCGTACGCTCCTGACCGAGCTGGTGGCTCGGTCCGACGTGCGCGAGTTCCTCGTGACGCGCGCGCTCGAAGTGGTGCCTTCGGATGCCCTCGCCAAGCAGCTGGCGACCCTGTCGCCCGAGGCCCTCGTCGGCCGGATGGTCGAAGGCGCGCTGGAAGAGGCGGGGCCGATCGCCCGCGCCCTGAACGAGACCGGCTACGCCCTCCCCCCGCTCCCGAACCTGTTCTTCACGCGCGACGTGGGCATCGTCATCGGGGAGCACTCCATCATCGGCTCGATGCGCTACGGGGTCCGCTGGACCGAGGAGATGCTGGTCAAGGCGCTGTTCCGCTATCACCCCTGTCTCGAGAACGCCGGCATCCTGTACGACGGATCCGAGGAGAAGCGCAACAACTACACGCTGGAGGGCGGGGACGTGCATCCGCTGCGTCCCGATCTCCTGCTGCTCGGCTTCAGCGAGCGCTCCAGCCCGGCCGCCCTCGACCACCTGTGCGACCTGGTGTTCGAGCATTGCGACGTGAAGGACGTGATCGTCGTGGTGCTCCCCAACGAGCGGACCGCGATTCACCTGGACATGATCTTCACGCAGCTCGACCGCGAGCTGTGTTGCATCTATCCGCCGCACTTCGTGGGGCCGGAGCGGCTGGCCGTGCTGCACCGCCGCAAGAAATCGAAGGGCGTGAAGGAGATGCCCAACTTCTTCGCGGCCATGCAGGCGGTCGATCAGCCGCTCGAGCCGGTGTTCTGCGGCGGCTCCGATCGCTCGCTCCAGGAGCGGGAGCAGTGGTCCTCGGCCTGCAACTTCATCGCCGTACGTCCCGGGGTCGTCGTCACCTATGCGCGCAACGAGGCCACGCTGGGCGAGCTCGAGCACACCGGGTTCAAGACGATCGCGGCGGTGCACCTGCTCGCCGGGGACGACACGCTGGCGGAGGGGGAGCGAGCGGTCATCACCATGGAGGGGAGCGAGCTGGTCCGGGGCGGCGGCGGTCCGCGCTGCATGACGCTGCCGTTGCGCCGGGATGACCTGTAGCGCGGCGCCGCGTCGGCTCGAGCTGTGCCGCTTCGCGGTCGTGGACGTGGAGACGACCGGGAGCGCGCCGCCCGGCGGACGGGTGCTCGAAGTCGCCGTCGCGATGCTCGAGGGCGGAACGGTCCACCTCGCGTTCGACACGCTGCTCGATCCCGGCATGCCCGTACCCGCCGCGGTCGTGCGGCTGACGGGGATCACCGACCGGCTTGTGGCCGGACGCCCGCGCTTCGCCGACGTGGCGGCCGGTCTCGGGCGCGTGCTCGAGGACGGGATCTTCGTGGCGCATAACGCCCGTTTCGACTGGCGCTTTCTCGCGGAGGAATGCGCGGCGGCGGGGGTCCCGGCGCCTCAGGGCCCGCCGCTGTGTACCATCCGGCTCACCCGCCGCCTCGCGCCGGAGCTGCGCCACCGCCGGCTGGACCAGGTGGCGGCGTTCTTCGGCGTCGAGAACCCGGCACGGCATCGGGCCTTTGGGGACGCGCTGGCCGCGGCCTACATCCTGCGCGTTGCGGATTGGACGCCCACCCTTCGAATCCGCAATCCGCAATCCGCAATCCGAAATCCCCTCCTGATGCACACGTCTTTCCAGGTCGGCCGCCTCGCCTGTCACGCTCTCGACGCCGGCGCGGTACGCCTCGATGGCGGCGCCATGTTCGGCATTGTGCCGAAAGTCCTGTGGCAGCGACGCGCCCCAGCCGACGAGCGCAACCGCATTCGGTTGGCGATGCGCTGTCTCCTGGTCGAGCACCCGGATGGCCTCGTTCTCATCGACACCGGCCTGGGCAACAAGGAAAACGCGAAGTTCATGGATATCTACGGCGTCGATAACGAGGGTCGGGGCGGGCGCACCAAGCTGGAGGACGCCCTGGCGGAGCTCGGTCATACGCCCGCCGACGTCGCGTGGGTGATCAACACGCACCTGCACTTCGACCATGCGGGGGGGAACACCTACCGCAACGCAGGAGGCGAGGTCGGGGTGAGTTTTCCGCGCGCCCGCTATGTGGCGCAGCAACGGGAGCTCGACTTCGCTCGCCACTTGAACGAGCGCACGGCCGCGAGCTACCTCCCCCCCAACTTCGCTCCAGTGCCCTTCACGCCGCTGGACGGCGAGGTGGACTTGATCCCCGGGATTCGCTGCCTGCCGACGCCGGGGCATACCCCCGGTCACCAGTCGGTGCTGGTCGAAAGCGAGGGGGAGCGGCTCTGCTTCATTGCGGACCTGGTGCCCACCAGCGCCCACCTGCCGTTGCCATGGATCATGGGATTCGATATCGAGCCGCTCGTGACGCTGGAGACGAAGCGACGCATGTACACGCGAGCCGAGGGGGAGGGGTGGCTGGTGTTGTTCGAGCACGACCCCGACGTGGTCGTGGGTCGACTGGCGCGCGAGGGCCGCGGGTTCGGCCTTGTGGAGCCTGTTCGCGCGGGCTAAGCCGCCGCCTCTCCACGAGAGAGCGCTCTAGGGTTCCGAGACTTCACCCCCGACCCCTCCGCAAGGCGGGAGAGCGGGGGTGAGGGGAGCGGATTCCCGGAGCCGGCGGAGTCCGCTTTTTCTTTTCTTCTTGAGGAGGAGATCGGCACCTGGCGATCGAAAGCCCAAACAACAAAGCGCCGCGCGTCCGGGTGAACCGGCAGATCCGTATCAGTCCGATTCGGGTGATCGCCCCGGATGGAGCGCAGCTCGGCGTGCTGACCGTCGAGGAGGCGTTGGCGGCGGCTCAGGAGCGGGGCCTCGACCTGGTCGAAGTGGCGCCGCTCGCGCGACCCCCGGTCGCGAAGATCATGGATTACGGGAAGTTCAAGTTCGAGCAGGCGAAGGCGGCGCGGGCGGCCAAGAAAAAGCAGCACGTGATCCACTTGAAGGAAGTCAAATACCGTCCGGGGATCGACGATCACGACTTCGCGTTCAAGACGCGCCACGCGCGCGAGTTTCTGCAGGACGGCAACAAGGTCAAGGTGACGATGATGTACCGGGGCCGGCAGATGGCGCACATCGATCTGGGACGCGAGGTGCTGGATCGGGTCGCCAATGAGCTGAAGGACATCGCCAAGATCGAGCAGGACCCGAAGCTCGAGGGCCGCAACATGTCGATGGTCTTGGCGCCGAAATAGCACTCATAGCCCCGCGCGTGAGCACGGGGGGGAAACGATGCCCAAACAGAAATCCAAGCGCGCGTTGCGCAAACGCGTCCGGCTGACGGGGACGGGCCGGTTGCGCCGCCACCACGCGTACAAGAGCCATATCCTGACGAAGAAGCATCCGAAGCGGAAACGACACCTGCGCAAGCCGACGCTGGTCTCGCACGCCGACGAACGACGCCTCAAGCGCCTGTTGATGGCGTAAGGAGCGACTCATGCCCCGCGTCAAGAGCAACGTCGCGCGCCTGAAGCGCAAGAACAAGATCATGAAGCTCGCCAAGGGGTACTTTGGCGGGCGATCCAAGCTGTGGAAAGCGGCCAAGGAGTCGGTCGAGCGCGCCCAGAAGTACGCCTACCGTGATCGCCGCCGCCGCAAGGCGGACTTCCGCCGCCTCTGGATCACGCGCATTAACGCCGCCGCGCGGCAGCATCAGCTGTCCTACAGCCGCTTGATGAACGGGCTCCGCAAGGCCGGCGTCGAGATCAACCGCAAGGTGCTCGCCGACCTCGCCGTGCGCGATCCCGTGGCGTTCGAGCAGCTCGCGGAGGTCGCGAAGCAGGCACTCTGACCATGCGCGACCTCCTGGCGGCCCTCACCGAGCTGCGGGAGCGTCTGCAGGAGATTCCGCAGGCGGACCAGCGCCGGCTCCAGGACCTCAAGACCGAGATCCTCGGACGCAAGGCCGGCGCACTCACCCAGATGCTCGGGCGCTTGCCCAAGCTCGACGCCTCTGCCAAGCAAGCGGTCGGCGCGGCGGCGAACGCGCTGAAGCGCGAGTTCGAGGCCGCGTTCGCGGACCGTGAGCGCGTGCTCAAGCGCGCGGCCGGCGCCGTGGCCGGCCTGGACCTGAGCATGCCCGGGCGCGCCGTCTGGCGCGGCGGCTATCACCTCGTCACGCAGGTCGTGGACGAGATCTGCGACATCTTTCGTGAGCTGGGTTTCACCCGGGCGGTCGGACCGGAAGCCGAGACCGAGCGGTACAACTTCTTCGCCCTCAACTTCCCCAAGGACCACCCCGCGCTCGACGCGCAGGACTCCTTCTATCTGGGCGAGGGCTTGCTGCTGCGCACGCACACGTCCCCGGTACAGATCCGTACGCTGGAGCGCTACCCGCCGCCTATCCGCGTCGTCATTCCGGGCCAGGTGTATCGGCGCGACCCGTTCGACGCGTCGCACGCACCCGTGTTCGAGCAGATCGAGGGCCTGGCCGTCGACGAGGGGATCAGCTTCGTCGATTTCAAGGCCACCCTCGCCACCTTCGCACGGCGCTTCTTCACGGCCGATACCCGGGTACGGTTCCGGCCGTCGTTCTTTCCCTTTACGGAGCCATCGGCCGAGATGGACGTGCAGTGCCAGATGTGTCGGGGCGCGGGGTGCGCCACCTGCAAGCAGACCGGCTGGATGGAGATCCTCGGCTCGGGAATGGTGCATCCCGCCGTGCTCGAAAACGGCGGCGTGTCGAGTGAGCGCTACAGCGGCTTCGCTTGGGGCATGGGCCCCGCGCGCATCGCCATGACGCGCCACGGCATCGCCGACATCCGGCTGCTCTACGAGAGCGACGTGCGCTTCCTCGCGCAGTTCGCGGGCGGCGTGCGGTGATCGTCTCGCGCCGCTGGCTCGAGGCGCTGCTCGGCCGCCCCCTCGACGCGCGCGAGGTCGCCGAGCAAGTCACGATGCACGCCGCGGCCGTGGACGCGGTCGTGCCGCTGCACCAGGACTTGGGCGACGTGGTGATCGGGCGTGTGCTCGAGGTGAAGAAGCATCCCAACGCCGATCGCCTGTCGCTGTGTCGCGTCGACGCCGGCGCGGTCGCAGGACCGGTCGACGTGGTGTGCGGCGCCCCCAACGTGCAGGCGGGCAAGACCTACCCCTACGCGCCGGTGGGCGCCACGCTGCCGGGCGGCGTGAAGCTCGAACGCCGTAAGATCCGCGGCGTCGAGTCCAACGGCATGCTGTGCTCGGCCAAAGAGCTCGGTCTGGGCGTTGACCACGCGGGCATCCTCGAGCTGGACACGACGGCGCCGCCGGGGAGCCGGTTCGTGGACGTGGTGCCCGTGGCGGACCATCAGATCGTCATCGACGTCCCGGCGAACCGCCCCGACCTGCTGTGCCACAAGGGGGTCGCCCGCGAGCTGGCGGCGGTGCTGGGCGGCACGGTGAAACTGCCCCCCATCCCAGGCGCTGGAGGCGCGGCTCCGGCCGGCGGGGACGCCGCCCTCGGCGGCCGTCGCCGCGCCCCCAGCGCCCGAGGTGACGTGCCCGCGAGGTCCGCCGAGCCCGGCGTGGCCGCCGGACCGAGCGGGCGCGTTACCTCGGGCGTGGTGGACGAGGTCGAGATCCGCCTCGAGGATCCGGAGGGCGCCCCCCGCTACATGATCGCCGTGATCCGCGGCGTGAAAGTCGCGCCCAGCCCCGCGTGGCTCACCGCCCGCCTCAGTTCGATCGGGCAGCGGCCGATCAACAACGTCGTCGACGCCACGAATTACATCCTGTTCGAGCTGAACCAGCCGCTGCACGCGTTCGACCTGGCGAAGCTCAATGGGCCGGCCGTGGTGGTGCGGCGGGCCAAGCCGGGGGAAAAGATCGTCACGCTCGACGGGCTGACCCGGACGCTCACTCCTGACATGACGGCCATCTGCGACGCCAAGCGGCCCACCATTATCGCCGGAGTGATGGGAAGCGCCGATTCGGAGGTGAGCGCGGCCACGACCGACCTGGTGCTCGAGTGCGCCTTCTTCCAGCCCACCCGGATCCGGCGCACGCGCCGCGCGCTCGAGCTGTCGAGCGAGTCGAGCTACCGGTTCGAGCGCGGGATCGACATGCTCGGCATGCCGGACGCGCTGCGGCGCGCCATCGAGCTGATCATCGCCGTGGCGGGCGGGGAGCTGCGCGAGCCGCCGCTCGACCTCTGGCCCGAGCCCCAGCAGGAGCGGACGATATTCTTGCGTCCCGAGCGCGTCGCCCACCTGCTCGGCGTGCCAGTCGAGCCGGCGGAGATCGAGCGGCGGCTCACCTCCGTGGGGTTCTTCCTGGCGCCGAAGGACGGCCGGCTCGCGGTCCAGGTTCCGGGGTGGCGCCCCGACGTGACCCGGGACGTGGACCTGATCGAGGAGGTGGCGCGCCTGAAGGGGTACGACGCCTTCCCGGATGAGCTGCGCCCCTATCGCCCGGGGACCGTCCCCGACGCCCCCGAAGAGCAGGCCCGAGCCCGGGTGCGCGAGGGGATGGTCCGCGTCGGCTTGCTCGAGGCGCGCACCATCCCGCTTGGGCCTGCGGACGGGCCGAACTCGGTGCGGATCCTCAACCCGCTGTCGGCTGAGGAAGCGCATCTGCGGCGTCGACTACTCCCTGGGCTGGTGCGACGAGTGGAGCACAATTGGGCCAGCCGCAACCGGGACGTCCGACTGTTCGAGGTCGGGACCGTCTTTCGCCTGGGGGCGGGTGCGCCAGAAGAATGGACCTCCCTGGCTGCGGTGCTGACCGGCGCGCGGCGCCCGCCGCACTGGTCCGAGGGTGCGAAACTACCTGATATGGACATATGGGACTTGAAGCACCACTTTGAGTTAGCGGTAGAGCTCGCCGCCCCCGGCTGTAAGCTGGAACCTGCAAGCGGCGGGGAGTCGGGGTGGGTGGCGGTGCAACGGGGGGGAGAGGTGGTGGGGCATGCGGGTCCCCTCGAGGGGGATGCCCCCGTTTGGGCCGCTCCGCTGTTCGGGCTCGAGGTCCGCTTGGCGGTGACGGGCCGGCGGCCCGTGGTGTATCGTCCGCTCCCGGTACAGCCACCGGTTGAGCTGGACGTCGCGCTGGTGCTGCCGGAGGGAGTGAGCGCCCTGCGGGTAGCCGAGGTGCTGCAGCGCGCTGTGGGCCCGCTGCTCGAGCGCCTCGAGGTGTTCGACGAGTATCGTGGGCCCGGCATCCCCGCCGGCCATCGCAGCGTCGCGTGGCATTGCACCTTCCGCGACCCCGAGCGCACGCTGCGCGAGGCGGAGGTGAACGTGGCGCTGGCGCGGGGGCTCGCGGCTCTGGAGGACGAGCTTGGCGTACGACGGAGAGAGGGTTGATGGGCAGGTGCTCGACCAGCTCGAGACGATCCTCCGCCACGTAGCGGAGGAGCTGACGGGCTGGCGCACGCGCGCCCTCAAGGCCGAAACCGAGCTGAAGGAGAGCGGCGCGCGGGGTGGAGCGGGGGGTACCGCCAAGCCGGATCTCGAGGCGCGGGGCCGCGTTGCCGACCTGGAGCAGGAAAACAAGACGCTGCGGCAGCGCGTCGAAGCCGCGCGTCTCCGGGTGCACGACCTCCTCTCGCGGCTGACGTTCCTCGAGGAGCAGGCGCGCGAGTCGGGCGGCAACGGCGGTGGACGGGCGGCGGGAGGTCCGGGTGCGGCGGGTTCCGCCGGGGTCGCCGGAGGCGCCCAGTGAGCACCAAGAAACACGCGGTGAAGGTGATGATCGGGGGCGACGAGTACACGGTGCGGTCCGACCTGCCGCCCGAGTACACCCGCGAGGTCGCGGCCTACGTGGACCAGGCGCTCAAGAAGGTGCTGTCGCAGGGTCCCATCGTGGAGACGCACAAGGCGGCGATCCTGGCGGCGCTCGACATCACGAATGAGCTGTTCCAGGCGAAGAAGGGCGAGCGCGAGGTCGCCGCCCGGCTCGCCGCGCTCGCGGATGATTTGGCGAAGCTGCTTCCTCCCGGAAAGCGCAAGGCGGTCGTCGGCCAGTTGTAGACGAGTCTCGCTCCGCCTACCACGCGGAGCGGTGCTGGAGATAGATCCTATGACGGACGTGCTGGGGATTGTCGCAGCCCTCCTCGGCGGAGGCATCGCCGCCGGCGTGGCGTTCTACGCGCTGGGGCGCCGCTTCGAGCGGCGCACCGCGGACGCTGCGGCGCGCGCGGCGGCGGCGGAGAGCGAGCGACTCCTGGCGGACGCACGCCAGCGCGTGGTGCTGACGGCGCGCGAGGAGCTGATGCAGGCGCGCGAGACGTTCGAGCAGGAGGCCGCGCGCCGGCGCCGCGAGAGCGAGCGGCGCGAGCAGGTGGTCGAGCAGCGGCTGACGGGGCTGGAGGAGCGTGCCCGCGGGCTCGAGCAGCGGGGCCGGGTGCTGGAAGAGCGCGAGCAGGCGCTGGTCGCACAGCAGCTCGCGGTCCGAGCCCGGCTCGAGCACGTCGCCGGGCTCACGGCGCAAGAGGCCAAGCAGGAGCTGTTGCGCCACCTGGAGGACGAGGCCCGCAACGAGGCCGCCGCCCTGGCGCGCGACCTGAAGGAGCAGGCGCGCCGCAACGCGGACAAGGAAGCCAAGAAGATCCTCGCCCTTGCCATCCAGCGGCTCGCCCCGGAATCGACGGCCGAGACCACGGTCTCGACCGTCGCGCTGCCCTCCGACGAGATGAAGGGTCGGATCATCGGGCGCGAAGGCCGGAACATCCGGGCCTTCGAAGCCGCGACAGGCGTGGACGTGATCATCGACGACACGCCCGACACCGTCGTCGTGTCGTGCTTTGACCCGGTGCGGCGCGAGGTGGGGCGCCTCGCCCTCGAGCGCCTGATCGCCGACGGACGCATCCATCCGGGCCGTATCGAAGAGGTCGTCGAGAAGGCGCGGGGGGAGGTGGAAGCGTCGATCGTGGAGGCGGGAGAGCAGGCGGTGTACGAGACCGGCATCAAGGGGATGCACCCCGAGCTGGTGAAGCTGGTGGGCCGGATGCGGTACCGCACGTCGTACGGCCAGAACATCCTCGAGCACTCGAAGGAAGTGGCCTGGCTCGCCGGGATCATTGCCACCGAGCTGAAGCTCGACCCGCAGCTCGCCAAGCGTGGCGCCCTGCTGCACGACGTCGGCAAGGTGCTCACCCATGAGCACGACGGCACCCACGTACAGCTGGGCGTGGAGGTGGCGACCAAGCACGGGGAGCATCCGATCGTGATCAACTGCATCGCGGCGCACCACGACGACGTGGCGCACGAGTCGCCGATCAGCGTGATCGTGCAGGCCGCCGACGCCGTCTCGGGCTCGCGCCCCGGGGCCCGGCGCGAGGCGTTCGAGACCTACGTCAAGCGCCTCACCCAGCTCGAGCAGCTCGCCGGGGAGTTCGCGGGCGTGGAGAAGGTGTTTGCGATTCAGGCGGGCCGGGAGGTACGCGTGGTCGTGACGCCGAGCGCGATCGACGACGGCAAGGCAGGCGAGCTCTCCGACCAGATCGCGCGCAAGATCGAGCGCGAGCTGCAATACCCGGGACAGATCAAGGTCGTGGTGATTCGCGAGACCCGCGCGGTGGACTTTGCCCGCTAGGCTCATCGACGGCACCGCCACAGGTCTTGCGATGCGCGCGGAGCTCGAGGGCGAGCTGCGCGCGCTCGCCGGCCGCGGTGTCACGCCCGGTCTGGCGGCCGTCCTGGTCGGGGACAACCCCGCGTCCGCCACCTACGTCCGCATGAAGGGGAAGGCCTGCGAGGAAGCGGGGCTCTACCACGAGACGGTGCGCCTCCCGAAGGGGACGACGCAAGCGGAGCTGCTGGCGCTGGTGGATCGTCTCAACGCCGACGCAAAGATCCACGGCATTCTGGTGCAGCTCCCACTACCCAAGCAGATCGACGCGCAGCTGGTGCTGCGTCGCGTGGCGCCCGCCAAGGACGTGGACGGCTTCCATCCCGAAAACGTCGGCAAGGTATCGATCGGCGACCCCACGGGGTTTCGGCCGGCCACACCGTTCGGCGTGCAGCAGCTGCTGGTGCGCAGCGGGATCGACACGACCGGCAAGCACGCCGTGATCGTGGGCCGCTCCAACATCGTGGGCCGTCCCATGGCGGCCCTGCTGCTGCAGGACGGGCCGGGCGGCAACGCCACCGTCACAGTGTGCCACTCGCGCACGCGCGAGATCAAGTCGGTGACCCGCCTGGCCGACATCCTGATCGTGGCGATGGGCAAGCCCGAGTTCGTCACCGGCGACATGATCAAGCCCGGCGCGGTGGTGATCGACGTGGGCA
>QHTP01000348.1 GCA_003220855.1 Gemmatimonadota bacterium | reverse complement strand
CGGTGCTCGAGCGCAACGTCAAGGTCGGCACCGGCGTGAAGATCGGGTACGGCAGCGTGCTCGGCAACGACCCGCAGGACCTGAAGTACAAGGGCGAGGACACCTGGGTCGAAGTGGGCGACGGGACGGTGATCCGGGAGTACTGCACGATCAACCGGGGGACGTCGGCGACGGGGAAGACGGCCGTCGGGCAGCGCTGCTTCCTCATGTCGTACGTGCACCTCGCGCACGACTGCTACATCGGAAACGACGTGATCATCGCCAACGCGGTCCAGATGGCCGGGCACGTCACCATCGAGGACCGGGCCGTCGTCTCGGGACTGGTGCCGATTCATCAGTTCGTGCGGATCGGCACGTTCTCGTTCGTGGGCGGCGGGTCGCGGGTCAATCAGGACGTGCCGCCCTACACCAAGGCGGTCGGTAATCCGGTGCACCTCTACGGGCTCAATTCGGTCGGGCTGCAGCGGGCGGGGTTCTCGCCCGAGGTGAAGCTCGCCTTGAAGCGGGCGTACCGCCTGCTGTTCAATTCCGACATGACCGTGAGCCAGGGCATCGCCAAGGCGCGCGCCGAGCTGCCGCAGATCCCCGAGGTGGAGAACTTCCTCAAGTTCATCGAAGGGTCGCAGCGGGGAGTCCTGGTGTGAGCGCCCCCCCGTCCCCGATCCGGGTCGGGGTGGTCGGCACGGGGGCGCTCGGGTTCCACCACGCCCGGCTGCTCTCGCGCATGCCGGGCGTGGGATTTTCGGGGATTTACGACAAGAACCCGGCGCGCGCCGCCGAGGTGGCGCAGCAGCTCGGCACGGTGGCACACCCCACACTGGCGGCGCTGCTCGATCGCGTGGACGCTGTGACCGTGGCCGTCCCGACGCCCGCGCACGCGGACGTGGGGCGCGCCGTGCTCGAGCGGGGCATCGCGTTGCTCATGGAGAAGCCGCTCGCCGACACGCAGGTGGGCGCGGACGACCTGGTGCGGTGCGCGGCCGCACAGGGCGTGGTGCTGCAGGTGGGCCATGTGGAGCGGTTCAACCGCGCCGTGCGCGCGGCCGCGCCCTACCTCGACGAGCCCCGGTTCCTGCAGATCGACCGCCTCTCCCCATTCCAGCCGCGGGGCACGGACGTCGCCGTGATCCTCGACCTGATGATCCACGACCTCGATCTCGTGCTGGAGCTGGTGCGCGCTCCGGTCACGGACGTTCGCGCCACCGGAGTCGCGATCCTCACGCCGCACGTGGACATCGCCAACGCCCGCCTCGAGTTCGCCAACGGCGCCATCGCCAACGTCACGGCGAGCCGGGTGTCACGGGAGCGCACGCGCAAGCTGCGCGTGTTCCAGCCAACGGGGTATTGCTCGCTCGACCTGGCGCAGGGCAGCGGCGATTTCTTCCGGTTGAAACGCGGCTGGCAGGGTCTCGGCGCCACCACGCTCGAGCAGATTGTGGAGCACGTACGCCTCGACGCCCCCGAGGCGGAGCCGCTCCGGCTCGAGCTCGAGAGCTTCGTGCGCGCGGTGCGGGGCGAGGAGGAGGTCGTGGTGTCGGGCGCCGCTGGAGCGCAGGCCCTGGCGCTGGCGTTCCGTGTCGCCGCAGCCGTTCAGGCTTCACCCCTCGCGCCGCTCGCTCCACCACTCGCTCCACCCGTCCCCCACGCCGCCACGCGGCCGTGAGCCGCGCCCCGCGGATTTACATCTCCGCCGGCGAGCCGTCGGGGGACGCGCACGCCGCGGCCGTCGTGAGCGCGCTCAAGCGCCGCCTCCCCACGACGACCGTCGAGGCGTTCGGGGGCCCCGGCCTCGAGGCCGCGGGCGCCATCGTTCTCGACCGCATGGAGCAATTTTCCGTGGTTGGGTTCGTCGAGGCGTTGTGGAAGCTCCCGGCGCATCTGCGGCTGTTGGGCCGCGTGCGCGACGCGTTCCGGGCGAAGCGCTACGACCTCGCGATCCTGGTCGACTATCCGGGCTACCATCTCCGGGCGGCGGCGGCTGCCCACGAGGCGGGGATCCCCGTGCTGTACTACATCGCCCCGCAGATGTGGGCCTGGGCCCCGGGGCGCGTGCGCCGGCTCGCGGCGGTGCGGCGCCTGGCCGTGATCCTGCCGTTCGAGGAGCGGTTCTTTCGTGACCGCGGAGTCGCGGCGACGTTCGTGGGCCATCCGCTGCGCGACCGGCCGCCACCCCCCGCGCGCGGGGAGGCCCGGCGCATGCTCGGCCTCGACCCGGCGCGCCCGGTGCTGGGCTTGTTCCCGGGGAGTCGGGTGCAGGAGGTGAAGCGACTCTGGCCCGCGTTCTCGAGCGCCGCCCTGCGGATCCTGGCCGCGCATCCCGAGGTGCAGGTCGTCGTCGCGGCGACCGGTCGGGCGGAGTACCCGGGCGCCGGCGCCATCCGCATTCACCGGGGCGATCCGCGCGCCGTGTTCGCCGCCGCCGACGCCGGGCTGTGCAAGTCCGGCACGACGACGCTCGAAGCGGCG
>QHTP01000127.1 GCA_003220855.1 Gemmatimonadota bacterium | reverse complement strand
GGCGCGCTGGGGGCGCGACGCCGTGAACGTCGTGCTCGATCCCATCGGGGCGCCAAGCCTGCCGGGAGACATGCGCGTCCTGGCGACCGGGGGGCGGGTCGTACTCATCGCGACGATGGCGGGTGCCCGCGCCGAGGTCGATCTCGCCATGGTGATGCACAAGCGGGCCCGGTTGCTGGGCTCGACGCTGCGCGCGCGCAGCCGCGCGGAGAAGAGTGCGATCGTGGCGCGTTTCCGCCGGGAGATCCTTCCCGCGTTCACCTCGGGCGGACTGCGGGTGCCCGTGGACTCGGTGTTCCCCGTCCACCGGGCGGCCGAGGCGTTCCAGCGCATGCGGGAGAACCGCAACGTCGGCAAGATCCTGATCGCATGGCCGCGCGACTAGTCGCCGCCGCCGTGACGCTGGCGATCGCCGGCGCGTGCCGGGGGGAACGCCGGTCGGCGGCCACCGGGCGCGTCGCGGCCCCCGACACGGCGGCGCGCACCGACACCGTGAACCTGTACGCCGCTGCGGGTGCGAACCGTCTCTCGCCTCGGGCCGTGCAAGCGCGCCCGTTAGTCTACGTCCCGAACTCGCACGACGGGACGGTGACGGTGATCGACGCGCGCACCTATGGCGTGCTGCGGACCTTTCCGACGGGCGCGCTGCCGCAGCACGTGGTGCCCTCGTACGACCTCACGACGCTCTGGGTCGCGAACAATCTCGGCGGCACGCTCACGCCGATCGATCCCGTCACCGGGCAGGAGGGCGAGACCGTGCCCGTGGACGATCCCTACAACCTGTACTTCACGCCCGACGGCCGGTTCGCGATCGTGGTGGCCGAACGCCGGCGGCGGCTCGACTTTCGCGACGCGCACACGATGACCTTGGTGCAGTCGCTGCCCGTCCAGTGCAAAGGCGTGGACCACATGGAGTTCACGGCCGACGGTCGGTTCGCCCTCGCGACGTGCGAGTTCTCGGGTCAGCTCGTAAAGGTGGACCTGGGCGCGCGTTCAGTCGTGGGATATCTGACGCTCGATCCGGGCGGGCTCGACAGCACCGCCATGCCGCAGGACATCCGGTCTTCCCCGGACGGCCGGGTGTTCTACGTCGCCGATATGAAGGCGAACGGCGTGTTTCTCGTGGACCCGGAGGCGTTCCGACGCATCGGGTTCATCGCGACGGGCAAGGGGACGCACGGCATCTACCCGAGCCGGGACGGCCGCCTGCTCTACATCACGAATCGCGGCTGGAACACGACGGCGGGTGGGCGCCACGGTCCGGGCTCCGTCACCGTGCTCGACCCTCGGAACCGGCAGATCGTCGCGACCTGGCCCGTGCCGGGCGGCGGCAGCCCGGACATGGGGAACGTGACCGCGGACGGGAAGGAGCTTTGGGTGTCGGGTCGCTACGACGAAGAAGTCTACGTTTTCGACACAGAGACGGGGCAGCTGACGCACCGCATAAAGGTGGGGCGTGAGCCGCACGGACTCTGTGTCTGGCCTCAGCCTGGTCGGTATTCACTGGGACACACTGGCAACATGAGATAAAGAAAGAAAGAGACGTCGCGGAAAGGCGTCACGGAAAGGCGTCACGGAGAAACGTGGGGGTGGGATGAATCGCATCAAGGGAAAGCTGATTCTCATCACGGGTGCGAGCTCGGGGATCGGCGCGTCGTGCGCGCGCCGCTTCGCCGCCGAGGGGGCCGACCTCGTGCTGTGGGCACGGCGGGCCGACCGGCTGGAGCTGCTGGCGGCCGAGCTCGGCCCCGCGTCTCGCGTGTCCCTCTCGGTCGCGGTGGTGGACGTGCGGGACCGGGCTGCGGTGAACCGGGCGGCGGAGGCGCTGGTCGCGGCCGGACACGTACCCGACGTCCTCATCAACAACGCCGGCCTCGCGAGCGGGCTGTCGAAGATCCACGAGGGTGATCCCGAGGATTGGGACCGCATGATCGACACCAACCTGAAGGGACTGCTCAACGTGACCCGGGCGGTCCTGCCGCACATGGTGGCGCGGCGCCGGGGGCACGTCGTGAACATCGGGAGCACGGCGGGACATCAGACCTATCCGATGGGCAACGTCTACAACGCCACCAAGTTCGGCGTACGCGCGTTGACGGAGGGTATGAACCTCGACGTGGCGGGCACGCCGATCCGCGTGTCCGAGGTGGATCCCGGCTTCGTGGAGACGGAATTCTCCGAGGTGCGGTTCCACGGCGACCGGGAGCGCGCCAAGACGGTGTACCAGGGATTCCAGCCGCTCACGGCGGACGACGTGGCGGACACGATCGCCTACATCGTGAACCTTCCCGAGCACGTGAACATCCTGGACCTGATCATCGTGCCGACGGCACAGCGCAACGTGTACGTAGTGGACCGGACATGAGGCCGCGCGCGATGCTGGGCGCCCTGTCGGACCTCAGGGAGTGAGGTCCCGCCCCAGCAGATAGCGCTCGGTGAAGAGAACAGTCGCGGAGAACTGGAAGTCCTGATTGCCCTTCTTGCGGAACCCGTGACCCTCGTCTTTCGCCATCAGGTACCACACGGGGACCGCGCGTCGCTTGAGGGCGGCCACCATCTGCTCGGCCTCGCTCCGCGGTACGCGGGGATCGTTCATTCCCTGGATGATGAACAGCGGCTTCGTGACCTTGTCCACGTTGTTGAGCGGCGCGGTGCGCTCCATCCACCCCCGGATCGTCGAGTCGCGCTCGTCGCCGTACTCGACGCGCCGCAGGTCCTGGCGATAGCCCGACGTGTTCTTCAAGAATGTGGCGAGGTTCGAGATCCCCACCACGTCCACCGAGCAGCAGATCGGTCCGTCGTAGCGGGTGGCCGTGACGAGCGTCATGTGGCCCCCGTAGCTGCCGCCCGTCACCAGG
The DNA here is from genome assembly GCA_003220855.1 of Gemmatimonadota bacterium. GTDB lineage: Bacteria > Gemmatimonadota > Gemmatimonadetes > Gemmatimonadales > GWC2-71-9 > AG41. Next base: position 4,246 of record QHTP01000127.1, on the reverse strand, counting down.
ACGTGGTCGCCGTCCAGATCCGGTCGCGTGCGGATCCACTCGAGCAGGGCCCCGATGTCGCGGTAGGCGCCCTCCCGCCGCACGCCGTTGTCGAGCTTCACAAACGTCTTCCCGAAGCCGGTCGACCCCCGGATGTTCGGAAAAATGAGCGCGATCCCCAGCTCCTGGAGATAGTAGTCGTTGCGGCCCAGGAATCCGGGCCGTGACTGCCCCTCGGGCCCGCCGTGAATGTTGATGATCACGGGCCGCCGTCCCGCGAACTTCGCCGGGGGCTTGTAGAGGAAGCCCGAGATCTCCCGCCCGTCGAAGCTGGGCCAGCGCACCAGCTCGGCCTCGGCAAAGTCGCGCGTGTCGAGGCCCGCGGTTTCGCTCTCCGTCCAGCGCGTGAGCGCGCCGCGGCCGAGGTCGAGCGAGTAGGCGTCGGCGGGCGCGCGCGCCGAGGTGAGCGTGAACCCCAGCTCGGCCCCGGTCCGCCGCCAGCGAAGGCCGGAGATCAGGCCCGCCGGCAGCACGGGCAAGCGACGCCCGACGCCCGTCGTGGCGTCGATCACGTGCAGCACGCTGATTCCGGCTTCGTCAGTGACGCAGGCGATGGAGCGCCCGTCGGGCGACAGGTCGAACTCGTCCACGTCCCACGGGATGGTGCTCGTGAGGAAGCGATCCCGGCCGGTGGCCAGGTCCATGTAGGCGAGGCGCCGGAACTCCGAGCCGCGATCGGTCGTGACGTAAATGCCTTTGCCGTCGTGGCTGAACTGCGCTCCACCGTAGGCGACGCTGTCGCCCGGTTGCTTGGGCGTGAGCAGCGTTTTACGCCCGCTCGCCGCGTCGACGAGCCAGAGGTAGCCCTCGTTGACAGACATCGACTGCAACAGCAGGATCTGGCGGTCGTCCGGCGACCAGTCGGCCGGCTCATACCCGCCGCCTTCCAGCTGCAGCACCATGCGGTCGCTCGCCGGATCGGACGGATCCATCACCCAGAGATCCAGGTCGCGTCCGTTTCGACGCGTGGACATGTAGGCGTAGCGGTCACCCTTGTGCGACCAGGCGCCGCCGACGTTGCGCGATTTGCCGTCGGTGAGCAGGGTGATGTCTCCGGTCGCAGCGTCGTAGCGGTACTTCTGGAAGAACTCGGCGCCCCCGACGTCTTTCGTGAACACGATGTAGCGGCCGTCGGCCGGCTGGTACGAGGCGCCAGAGACGGGATCCGGGAAGAACGTCAGCTGCGTTCGGGCCCCGCCCGGGAAGGCCACGCGGTGCAGCTGGGGTGCGTCCCCGAAGCGGGTGCCGATGATCATCTCGCGCCGCGTGGGGTGCCAGTCCCAGAAGTCGGCGGCCCGGAACTCCCCGTAGCGACGTGCCGCCTCCGCGATACGCGACGGGATGGCCGGCATGCCGTCCGTCACGAGGTTCTCGGGCACCGCCGGGGCGGGCGCGGTTTGCGCGAGACCGGGCACCGGGAGAGCGAGCGCGAGCAGCAGCGAGCGGGTGAGTCGCGTCATACCGAGTCCGCTGGAGTCGAGGAGCACTAAAGTACGGCGGCCCTTGCGCGCTCGCGAGCCGGACCGGGCTCGCTCGCCGGGCACCGCCCGGTGTCGTAGCTTTCCGCGATCCCACGGCGGCAGAAAAACAGGGGGAGGAGTGACGGCGTACCGCTATCCCGACAGCCACGTCTTCTACCGGAAGCTCGGTCGCAGCTACCCCCGCATCGTGCGCGGCGAGGGGTGCTGGTTGTACGACGAGCAGGGCAAAGACTACCTGGACGCGGTCGGCGGCGCGTACGTGGCGAACCTCGGCCACTCGAACCCTGAAATGGCCGACGCGTTGGCGGCGCAAGCCCGCGAGTTCGGCTATGTCTCGGCCAGCGCGTTCACGCACGGCCCCGTGGAAGAGCTCGCCCGTGAGCTGGCCCAGACCCTGCCGGGCGATCTCGACAAGCTCTACTTCCTTTCCAGTGGATCGGAGGCCGTGGAGGCCGCGCTCAAGCTGGCGCGGCAATACTGGGTCGAGGCGGGCAAGCCCGGGAAGCACCGGATCATCGCGCTGGCGCCCTCGTATCACGGCAACACGCTCCTCGCCCTCTCGGCATCGGCGCGCGAGCAGTACAAGGCGCCGTTCCGCGAGTGGCTGGTCGACGTCACGCGGGTTCCCGCTCCCTACGCGTACCGCTGCGAGTGCGGCGGCGAGAATGCCGGGTGCCCGACGTGCAGCGGCATCGCCCTGGAGGGCGCAATCCGGCGGGCAGGGGCCGATACGGTGGCCGCGTTCATCTCGGAGCCGGTGGGCGGCTCCTCCACGGGTGCGTCCACGCCCCGCCCGGAGTACTTCCGCACCATCCGGGAGATCTGCGACCGCTACCAGGTGCTGTTCGTGGCCGATGAGATCCTGTGCGGAGCCGGCCGCACGGGCACCTGGTGGGCGATTGAGCCATACGGCGTCGCGCCGGACGTGATGACGCTGGGGAAGGGGATCTCCGGCGGCTATGCCCCGCTGTCGGCGGTCGCCGCGTCCGAGCGGATTGTCGACGTCATTGCCAACGGCTCGGGGAGCTTCCTGCATGCCCAGACCTTCTCGTTTCACCCGGTCGCATGCGCGGCTGGGCTCGCCGCTGTCCGGCTGCTCAAGCGCGATCGGCTGGTCGAGCGGTGTGCCAGGCTGGGACGGGTGCTGCACGAGCGGCTCGCCGGCCTCGCCCACCTCCCCCACGTGGGCGACGTACGCGGCCGAGGCCTGCTCGCCGGGATCGAGTTCGTGGAGGACAAGGCCACCCGAGCGCCGTTCCCGCGTGCGGTCAAGTTCGTCGAGGCGTTCACCGAGGCCGCGCTGGACGCCGGGCTCGTGGTCTGGCCCAACGTGGGGCACGCCGACGGCGTCAACGGCGACCTGGTCGTCGCGGCGCCACCATTCATTATCACGGAGCAGGAAATCGACCAGATCGTGGCGCGTTTCACCACGGCCCACGCCGCCGCCGTGAAGGCGGTGAAGCTGGGAGCGCGATGACGACATGACGAGCGCAGCCGCCACGGGGTCCAAAGTCACCTACACCTCCGCCAACGTCGACTGGGAGGTGTTTCACCGCCAGTTCGACGAGGCGTTGCGCGGCGTGCGGGCGCAGCTGGGGCGCGACTACCCGCTCTACATCGGCGGAGAGGCGGTGACGTCGTCCGCGCCTCCCTTCGTGCACACCTCGCCGATCGACCGCGACGTGCTCCTCGGGCGGTTTGCGAGCGCGCTGCCGCCGGAGGTCGATCGCGCCGTGGCGGCGGCGCGCGGGGCGCAGCGCGGCTGGGCGCACCAACCGTGGCGCGCGCGCGTGGCCCTGCTACGCCGGGCGGCGGGCCTAATCCGCGAGCGCAAGTTCGCGCTCGCGGCCATCATGAGCCTCGAGGTCGGCAAGAGCCGGCTGGAGTCGATGGGGGACGCCGAAGAGGCGGCCGACCTGGTCGACTACTATTGCCAGCAAGTCGAGGACGCGAACGGGTTCGTGCGCCAGATGGCCGCCGTCACGCCCGTCGAGCGCAACACCGACGTGCTCCGACCCTACGGCGTGTTCGCCTGCATCGCGCCGTTCAACTTCCCGCTCGCCCTCTCGACCGGCATGTCGGCGGCGGCCCTGGTCGCCGGGAATGCGGTCGTGTACAAGCCCGCGGAAGAGACGCCGTGGACCGGGCTCAAGCTGTACGAGGTGTACCGCGACGCGGGGCTGGCGCCGGGGGTGTTCAACTATCTCCCCGGAGCCGGCGACGTGGCGGGCGAGGCCTTGTGGCGTCACTCGGGCGTGGACGGCGTGGTGTTCACGGGCTCGAAGGCCGTGGGTATGCGCATCCACCAGGGCCTCGCGCGCGACTGGATCAAGCCCTGCCTCCTGGAGATGGGGGGCAAGAACGCCGCGATCGTGCTCGACTCGGCGGACCTGGACGCCGCCGCGGAGGGGGTGATGCGCTCCGCGTTCGGCCTGCAGAACCAGAAATGCAGCGCGACGTCGCGGGTCTACGTGCACCAGCGCGTGGCCCGGCCGTTCGTGGACAAACTGGTGGAGCGGACTAGGGCCATGAAGGTCGGTGATCCGACGGAGCGCGACGTCGCGTTCGGGCCGGTGATCAACGCGGCGGCGGTGGAGCGGTTCCGCCGGGCGGTGGCGCGGGCCCGCCGCGAGGGAAAAGTCGTGTTCGGCGGGCAACAGCTCAGCGACGGGCTGTTCGATCAGGGGCATTTCGTCGCCCCGACGATCGCCGAGCTGCCGCTTTCC
>QHTP01000349.1 GCA_003220855.1 Gemmatimonadota bacterium | reverse complement strand
GGATCGGGTGACGAGATACAACGAGCGCACGTTCACGCCCATGGTCGCGTCCCAGTCCTCGAGCGACAGCTCGGCGAGGGGCTTGAACCGCCCGATTCCGGCATTGTTCACGACGATGCGGGGGGCGCCTCGTTCCCGGCTCACGGAGGCCGCGAACGCGTCCACGGAGGTCGGGTTGGAGACGTCGCACGCCATTCCGAGTGCGTCGATCCCGGCCGCCTTGAGGTCACGCACCGTGGCGTGCACGTTCGCCTCCGTGCGGGCGCAGACGGCGACGCGCGCCCCCGCCCGACCAAGGGCGAATGCCGTGGCGCGACCGATCCCTGCGGTCGCACCGGTCACGACCGCGAGCGAGCCCGTAATGTCCATATACGGAGCAAATATACGGCGCCGGGGGCCACGCGGCGCGGGAACCATGTGGCGTTGTTCAAACATATGGAGGAGGCTGTGCAATGACCGCTACACTGCATCCGATTTCTGACGAGACGATATCGCCCCACGCGACGAGCGTCGGGACTCCGCCGACCGACGGCCAGCTGCTCGACGCCTACTCCCGAGCTGTCACGGGAGCGGCCGAGCAAGTCGGTCCGGCGGTGGTGAGCGTTGAGGTGCGCCACAAGGTCGAGCGACGTGGCCGGGGGCGCGAAGTGCCCGGGAGCGGCTCGGGGTTCGTGTTCACGCCCGACGGGTTCGTACTCACCAACAGCCATGTGGTCCACGGTGCGACGCGGCTCGAGGCGGCGTTCCCCGACGGCCGGCGGGTGCGCGCCGAGCTCGTGGGGGACGACCCCGCCACCGATCTGGCGGTGCTCCGGGTCCCGCCCGTCTCGCTCACCGTCGCCGAGCTGGGCGACTCCGCGACGCTGCGGGTCGGCCAGCTCGTCGTGGCGATCGGCAACCCGCTGGGCTTCCAGAGCACGGTCACCGCCGGCGTCGTGAGCGCACTGGGCCGCTCCTTCCGGTCGGTGGGCGGGCGGCTGATCGACGACGTGATTCAGACCGATGCCGCGCTCAACCCTGGTAACTCCGGCGGCCCGCTCGTGGACAACTCATCCGGCACGGCAAGATCCGCCGCGGCCGGATCGGAGTCGCGGGTCAGACCGTGCCGCTGCTGCGGCTCGCGCAGCGGGCCCTCGGCATCGATGCGAAGAGCGGCGTGCTAGTGACCGGGGTCGAGCCGGACAGCCCGGCGGCGCGCGCGGGCCTCGCATCCGGGGACACCATCGTCGAGTACGAGGGGAGCGCGGTCACCGGAATCGACGACCTGCACCGGCTGCTCACGGCCGATCGCATCGGCGTCGCGACCAGCGTAGTCGTGCTGCGCGGCGCGGAGCGCCTGCAGCTGCCGATCACCAGCGTAGAGTCGCCGCCGTCCTGATGCCGCACTACGTCTGCTCCACCTGTGGGACGCAGTTCGCGGAGTCGGCCGCTCCGCCCCCCGGCTGTGCCATCTGTGAAGACGAGCGCCAGTTCGTGGGGTGGGAGGGGCAGGCGTGGACGACGCTTGACGGGCTGCGCGCGACGCATCGGGTCGCGTGGAAGCGGGAAGCGCCCGGTCTCGAAGGGATCGGGATCGAGCCGGCGTTCGCGATCGGCCAGCGGGCGCTCCTGCTGCGTGCGGCCGGCGGCACCGTCTTGTGGGACTGCATCCCCCTCGTCGACGAGCCCGTGGTGGAGGCGGTACGCGCCCTCGGTGGCGTGCAGGCAATCGCCATCTCTCATCCGCACTATTACAGCGGCATGATCGCGTGGAGCCGCGCCCTGGGTGGCGTGCCGGTGCACCTGCACGCGGCCGACCAGCGCTGGATCATGCGCCCCGATCCGGCGATCCGGCTGTGGCAGGGAGGGACGCTCGAGCTCGCTCGGGGCGTGACGCTCGTCCGCTGCGGCGGGCACTTCGACGGCGCGACGGTGCTGCACTGGGCCGACGGGTCGGGGGGGCGCGGGTCGCTCCTCACGAGCGACGTGCTCCAGGTGACGCAGGACCGGCGCCACGTGAGCTTCATGTACAGCTATCCCAACTACATTCCGCTCGGGCCGGATGGGGTGCGCCGCATCGTGGCCGCGCTCGAGCCGTACCGCTACGACCAGATCTTCGGCGCCTGGTGGGGTCGCAACCTTCTGGGCGGAGCCCGCGAGGCGGTGGCGCGCTCCGCCGCGCGCTACCTCGCCCGCATTTCCTGAAAGGAACCCCCACATGGCAACGCCGTTCGAAGATCCGGGAGCACTGCTCGCCGCCGGTACGCGGGCGCCCGACTTCACGCTCTCGAGCGCCCCCGATCAGACCGTGTCGCTGGCGGAATTCCGCGGCCGGCCCGTGATCCTGGCGTTCTATCCCGCGGACTGGAGCCCGGTGTGTGGCGACCAAATGGCGCTCTACAACGAGGTCCTGCCGGAGTTCGAGCGCTACAACGCCCAGCTCCTCGGGATCTCGGTGGACGGCGCGTGGTGCCACGCGGCCTTCGCCCGCGACCGCAAACTCCATTTTCCTCTGCTCGCGGACTTTGAGCCCAAGGGCGCGGTGGCCCGGCGCTACGGCGCGTACCGCCACGACGACGGTTTCAGCGAGCGGGCGTTGTTCGTGGTCGACGGGGACGGGATCATCCGCTGGAGCTACGTCTCGCCGGTGGACGTCAACCCCGGCGCGGACGGCATCCTGCGCGCGCTCGAGGCGCTCGCCGGGGCGCAGGCGCCGGCGTGAGCAAGCGCGAAACGCAGGCGGCGCTCACGCTCCCCATCGGCGAACGAGACCACATTCTTGGTTCTGGGGACGCGCCCGTCACGCTGGTCGAATACGGCGATTTCGAGTGCCCCCACTGTGGGCGCGCCTATCCAATCGTCAAGCAGATCCAGCGACGCCTGGGGCGGCGGCTGCGCTTCGTGTTCCGCAACTTCCCACTGCGGGAGAGCCACCCGCATTCGGAGCACGCGGCCGAGGCGGCCGAGGCCGCGGGCGCGCAGGGAAAGTTCTGGGAGATGCACGACCGCCTGTTCGAGCGCCAGTTCGCGCTGGACGACGACTACCTGGTCGAATACGCGGGTGATCTGGGCC
>QHTP01000126.1 GCA_003220855.1 Gemmatimonadota bacterium | reverse complement strand
AACCTCCGACCTCCTGGTCCCGAACCAGGCGCGCTAACCGGGCTGCGCTACGCCCCGAAAGGCTAGACGGCTAGACGTGTAGACGTCGAGACGCCTAGAAACTGCTTTCACTGCCACCCGCTGAGCGTCTAGCCGTCTCGACGTCTAGCCGTCTAGTCGTTATGCGCCCAGGAGGACTCGAACCCCCAGCCTCTTGATCCGTAGTCAAGCGCTCTATCCAGTTGAGCTATGGGCGCGAGTGGGCGGTACTAGACTCGAACTAGTGACCTCCACGATGTCAACGTGGCGCTCTAACCAGCTGAGCTAACCGCCCGTACAAAACGCGGAACGCGGAAGTGGGAACGCGGAACAGGAGAACGTGTGACGCCTGTTCCGCCTTCCACGTTCCGCGTTCCGCGTTTGAATAGCGGGGGTGGGATTTGAACCCACGACCTCCGGGTTATGAGCCCGGCGAGCTACCAGACTGCTCCACCCCGCGTCGTTGTGTCCTCACGCCATGGCCCCGGCCGTCAGGCCGGGTGAGAGCGGGAAACGGGACTCGAACCCGCGACCCCAACCTTGGCAAGGTTGTGCTCTACCAACTGAGCTATTCCCGCGTGCCGCTCAAATCTAACCGCCCAGTGGGGCTGTTTCTACCGACCGTCCGTCCGCCTGACCACCCGACCGCCCCGCAGTGGAGGCGAGGGGGATCGAACCCCTGACCTCGTGAATGCCATTCACGCGCTCTCCCAACTGAGCTACGCCCCCCGTATATTGGGCCCGGCAAAACGCGTTCCGGCGGGAACACGGCATCTTATCTGGGCGTTCTGGTGCTGTCAAGCGATGTCACGCCCAGGCACGAACTTTTCGTCCTGTGGTCGGTATCACAGGATGATCCGGGACCCATAGCGATGGCCAAGCACATGCGACGGAAGAAGACCACCTCCCCCGCCCGGGCGAAGCCCCGAACGGCCCCCCGCCCGACGGCGGCGGCCGCTCCGGCGCCGGCCACGGCGAAGGCCAAGCCCGCCAAGAAGCGCGGGCGACGCCGGGGGCTCTTGGCCGGGCTCGGCACCCATGAGCACGAGCGGGATATTCTCGATCAGTATCTCCACGAGGTGTCCAAGACGCCGCTCCTCACGCAGAAGGAGGAGATCGCGCTCGCCCGCAAGGTGCGCGCCGGGGATCAGGAGTCGATGCAGGAGCTCGTGAAGCGCAACCTGCGCTTCGTGATCTCGGTCGCCAAGAAATATCAGAACCGCGGCCTGCCCCTCACCGACCTGATCGGCGAGGGCAACGTGGGACTGCTCACCGCAGCCCGGAAGTTCGACCCGGACCAGGGCGTGAAGTTCATCTCCTACGCGGTGTGGTGGATCCGACAGGCGATCCTGGCGGCGCTGGCGCGGCAGGGCCGCACCGTGCGCGTGCCGTTGAACCGCACGGCCGACTTGTCCCGGATCGTGCGCACGGCCGAGTACCTGCGGCAGACGCTGCGGCGCGAGCCCACGCCGGAGGAGATCTCCGACGCCACCAAGCTGTCGCTCGAAGTGGTGCAGTCGCTCGCGGCGCTCAACACGGGGGACGTGCGGCTCGATGCGCCGCTCGATCCGGACGGCGATCGCTCGCTGATCGAGCGCTTCATCGCCGAAGATCTCCCCGACACCGAAGATCAGGCGATGGACCGCTTCCTGTCGGACGAGATCGAGCAGGCCCTTGGCACGCTGCAGCGGCGCGACGCCAAGGTGCTGCGGCTGTATTTCGGCCTGGACGGAGGCCGCGAGCACACGCTGGAAGAGATCGGCGGCATGCTCGGCGTGACGCGCGAGCGGGTCCGGCAGCTGCGTGACCGGGCGCTGAAACGGCTGCGCGATGGCGACGTGGGCAAGGCGCTGGCGAGCTTCGCGGCGTAAGACGTTCCACGACGCCACGACGCCACGCTGCACGAGGTGGCCGGCAAGCTTCGGTGCCGGCCATTTTCGTTTCTTGGAACGTGGCGTCGTGCAACGTGGCGTCGTAGTTTAAGCCCGTGATCGAACGACTCGGCCGAAAGACCGTCGACGCGATCAAGGCCGTCGGCGGCTTCGGCCATTTCGTAGGGGATCTGGCGCGCGCCGTCCCGGACGTCGCGGTGTGGGGACGCCTGACGCTCGTGCAGATGCGGCGCGTCGGGGTGGATTCGCTTCCCGTCGCCCTGTTCATCGCGGCGTTCACGGGCGTCGTCCTGGCCCTGCAGGCGTCCTACACGTTCACTGGCACGGTCCCCCTCTACTTCGTCGGCACGCTCGTCGGCAAGACGATGATGCTGGAGCTCGGACCCGTGCTCGCCGGGCTGGCGCTCGCGGGCCGCGTCGGCGCGAGCATGGCCGCCGAGCTGGGCACCATGAAGGTCACCGAGCAGGTGGACGCCCTCGAGACCCTCGCCTACGATCCCCAGAGCTTTCTGGTGCTGCCGCGGGTGCTGGCCGGGACGACGATGTTCCCGGTCATCGTGGCCCTGGCGATCCTCACCGGGATCGTCACCGGCTGGATCGCCAGTCTCGTGCTGCTCGATCTCTCCACTCAGGAGTTTCTCAAGGGCCTGAAGCTGTTCTATCGCTTCAAGGACACCTGGTTCGGCCTCTTCAAGAGCGCCACCTTCGGGTGCACCATCACCCTCGTGGGTTGCGTGGTGGGGCTCTCGACGCGGGGCGGGGCGGAAGGGGTGGGCCGGAGCACCACGCGCGCCGTCGTGTATTCCGCCGTGCTCTTGCTCGTGCTCGATGCCTTCTGGGCCCTGGTGCTGCTGCGGTGATCGAGTTTCAGGACCTACGCAAGGCGTTCGATGGCCGCCCGGTGCTCGACGGATTCACGCTGCGCGTGCAGGACGGCGAGACCACCGTCATCATCGGTTATTCGGGCACGGGGAAGAGCGTGGCCTTGAAGCACGTGGTGGGGCTGTTGCAGCCGGATGCGGGCGACGTCATCGTTGACGGCCGCGCGGTGTCGACGCTCGACCGGGCCGCCCTCACCGCCCTCCGGCGCGAGATCGGCTTCGTGTTCCAGTTCGCGGCCCTGTTCGATTCGATGTCGGTGTTCGACAACGTGGCCCTCGGTCTGCGGCGGCGCGACCTGTCGGACGATGAGATCGCCGCACGGGTGCAGGAAGCCCTGGCCCTCGTGGATCTGACCGGCGCCGAAGAGCGCCTCCCGGCGGAGCTGTCGGGGGGGATGCGCAAGCGGGTGGGGATCGCGCGCGCCATCGCCTTGCGCCCGCGCTACATCCTGTACGACGAGCCGACCACCGGGCTCGACCCGGTGACATCGGCGGTCATCGATCAGCTGATGGTGCGAACCCGCGAGCACCTGCGGGTGACGGGAATCGTCGTGACGCACGACATGCGCAGCGCCTACACCGTGGGCGACCGCATCGCCATGTTGTACGAGGGCAAGATCCGGCAGGTGGGAACCGTGGCCCAGATTCAGGAGACGGAGGATCCCGTGGTGCGGCAGTTCATCGAGGGACGCCCGACGTGAAGCGCGAGAACGAGTTCGCCGTCGGGGTCGTGGTGATCGCCGCGTTCGCCGTGGTCGTGGCGGGCGCGCTGTGGCTCTCGGGCGCGCACCTCGGGCGCACGGAGGCGGTTTACACCGCGCGGTTCCGCACGGTCGGCGGGCTGGGGGTGGGCGATCCGGTGGTGCTGCGCGGCGTGCGCGTGGGTCGGGTCGAGGCGATCCGCCTCGCCAGCGGCAACTGGGTCGAGGCGGACCTCAAGATCTACGCCGGCACGCAGCCTCCGCCTAGGCCCGCCGTGATCGCCGCCTCGGCGTCGCTCTTCGGCGAATGGGCGGCCTCGCTGGTGGCGCTCGATCAATTGCCCAACGATCCGAACATCAAACAGGCGATCACGGAGGCGCAGGCCGCCGGGAGCGGCAAATGGCCCGGCGCCACCCTGCCCGACATCGGGCAGCTCACGGCCCAGGCGAGCCGGATCGCGACCGACATCGCCACCGTGTCGAGCCGCATCCAGACTGCCTTCGATTCCGAAGCGGTCATAGAGCTGCGGCGCTCGATCAAGGACTTCGGCCAGGTGGCGGACAAGCTGGTCCGGGTCACGAACGACCAGGCCGACGTCCTGGGCTCGGTGGGATCGAACCTGCGCCAGGGGTCCGACGTGCTCGCCAAGGCGGCGACCAACTTCCAGACCACGCTCGGCCGGGTGGATTCCGCCACCAACCAGGGCCAGCTTGCGACCATCCTGAATAACTCCTCGGCGACCAGCGCGAACCTCAAATCGGCGTCCCAGGACTTCCGCGACCTGCTCGATGCCGCGCACAAGAACCAGGAGAGTCTCGTGCGCGTGCTCGTGTCGGCCGACAGCGTGATGTCGCGCATCTCCAATCGCAGCGGCACGCTGGGCCTGCTGGTGTCGGACTCGACGCTGTATCGCGAGACCACCCTCACCATGATCCAGCTGCGGCAGCTCCTGTCCGACATCCAGGCGAACCCGCGGAAGTACTTCTCGTTCAGCGTGTTTTAGAAGGTGAAGCGCAAGCAGCGCCGCGCTCAGCGAGAGACCTCCGCCGGCGGCGTCGTGTTTCGCCGCGCTCCGGACGGGGAGCCGCGCTTCCTGCTGATCCGCGACGCCTATCGCAACTGGGGCTTTCCCAAGGGCCACCTCGAGGTCGCCGAGCCACCGGCCGTCGCGGCGCGGCGCGAGGTGGGAGAGGAGACCGGGCTCGGCAACCTGGTGCTGCACGGACCGATCCGCGTGATCGACTGGTACTTCCGCTTTGGCGGCAAGACCATCCACAAGTACTGCCACTTCTTTCTGTTCGAGTCGAAGCAGGGCGACCCGGTACCCCAGACAGAAGAAGGCATCACCGATTGCGCGTGGCATCCCGGCGAGGCCGCCCGCCGCACTATCTCCTACGACAATGCGCGCGCTGTGCTGGAGCAGGCCACTGCCATGGTGCAGGCACTCGCCCACGTGGAGGAGGGACTGGGCGCGGGTGGGGGCGAGGCCGGAGGAGACACGGGATGACGGCGGTAGTGCCGGTGTTTCACCCCCGCGCCGAGCCGCGGCGCGCCGTGAAGCGGGGATATCCGCGCGAGGCCGGCACCGTGTGGCTGTGCCGCAGCCTCGGCGCCGTGGAGCGGCTGCTGTATCACCGGCTGGTGGACGCGGTCGTGCTCGACGTCAAGGCCGCGCCCGACGCCGCGCTCGCCCTGCCCGCGCGCTTCCCGCGCATTCCCATGTTCGTTCTCTCGGCCCTGCGCCCGGACGACGGGGCGCTGCTCGCCACGTGTCACACGTCCGGATTCGCCGGGCTGCTCGTCGAGGGCGTGGACAACGCCGTGGCCGGGGAGTGGGTCGCGGCGCGCACGGCCCAGGTGGCGCGCCGGGCGGCACTGGCCGAGGCTCCCCGGCTGCTGCGCCTCACCGACCGACTACAGCTTGCGGCGTGGGAGGAAGTGCTGCGCCGCGTCGCGGTCCCCATCACGACGGCCCACCTGGCGGCCGCCCTGCGCGTCACGCGCGAGCACTTGTCGCGCGAGTTCGCTGCCGGGGGTGCGCCCAACCTGAAGCGCGTGATCGACCTCGCCCGCGCCGCCTGCGCCGCCGACCTGCTGGGCAACCCCGGCTACAGCGTGCGGGCCGTGGTGAAGATTCTCGGCTACGCCTCGCCGAGCCATCTCGCCGGAGTGGCCCGGCGGGTGGCGGGCGCGACGCCCCAGGAGCTGCGGACCGTGGGGCCGGGGGGCGTGCTGGCGCGATTCATTAGAGGAAGGACGCGGTCGAGAAGCTGAACTCGCCATTTCGCATTCCGCACCCATGTGATAATTTTCACAATCTCATACCGGTACCCCCATGGCCACCGATTCCATACTGAGACCCGGCGAGCTGAAAGAGATCCTGCTCAGGGAAATCCAGGCCGCCGACCTGGCTGAGCTCGACGTGCGGGAGGTCGGCACGGTGCTCGAGGTGAAGGACGGTATCGCGCGCATCTACGGGCTCACCTCGGCTATGGCGGGCGAAATGCTCGAGTTCACCTCTTCGGAGACGGGCGACAAGGTGGTCGGCCAGGCGCTCAACCTCGAGGAGGACAACATCGGCGCCGTAATCTTCGGCAATTACCTGGAGCTGCGCGAGGGAGACGAGGTCCGCCGCACTGGCCGTGTGCTGGAGGTGCCGGTCGGGCCGGCGCTGGTGGGGCGCGTCGTGGATGCGCTCGGGCGCCCGGTGGACGGGCGGGGGCCCATTCACACCACCAAGACCCGCAAGGTCGACATCGTCGCGCCCGGCATCATCAAGCGGCAGCCGGTGAAAGAGCCGCTCCAGACCGGGGTGAAGGCGATCGACTCGATGATCCCGATCGGCCGGGGCCAGCGCGAGCTGATCATCGGCGATCGGGCCATCGGCAAGACCGCCATCGCGATCGACACGATCATCAACCAGAAGGGCGAAGGGGTCATCTGTGTCTACGTAGCGATCGGCCAGAAGAATTCGACAGTGGCCGCGGTGGTCGAGCGGCTGAAGGAGCACGGCGCGATGGAGTACACCATCGTGGTCGTGGCCTCGGCCTCCGAGCCCGCGCCCATGCAGTACATCGCACCGTTCTCCGGCTGCGCCATGGCCGAGTACTTCATGTACGACGAGAAGAAAGCCACGTTGTGCATCTACGACGACCTGTCGAAGCAGGCCGCGGCATACCGCCAGCTGTCGCTGGTGCTGCGGCGTCCGCCCGGTCGCGAGGCATACCCGGGCGACGTGTTCTACCTGCACAGCCGCCTGCTCGAGCGGGCGGCGAAGCTCTCCAACCAGATGGGTGGCGGCTCCCTCACCGCACTCCCTATCATCGAGACGCAGGCCGGGGACATCTCGGCCTACATTCCCACCAACGTCATCTCCATCACCGACGGCCAGATCTTCCTCGAGACCGACATGTTCTACTCGAACGTGCGGCCGGCGATCAACCCGGGCATCTCCGTGTCGCGCGTGGGGGGGAACGCGCAGATCAAGGCGATGAAGCAGGTGGCGGGCCGGCTGCGGCTCGATCTGGCGCAATATCGTGAGCTCGAAGCGTTCGCCCAGTTCGGCTCGGAGCTCGATCAGGCGACGCAGAAGCAGCTGGCCCGCGGGGCCCGCGTCGTGGAGGTGCTGAAGCAGCCGCAATACACCCCGATGCCCGTCGAGCAGCAGATCATGATCATCTTCGCGGTGACCAACGGCTTTCTCGACGACGTGGCGGTGGACGAGATCAAGGGCTGGGAGCAGGGCTTCCGGGACTTCATGGCCGCCCAGCACCGGGACGTGGGTGAGGAGATCCGCGCGCGCAAGGTGCTGGGCGACGAGCTCGCCGCCCGGCTGCGCGCCGCCATCGCCGAGTACAAGCAGATCGCGGCTCACTGATGGCGAAGCCCCGCGAGCTGCGCCGGCGGATCAAGTCCGTCCAGAGCACGCGCAAGATCACCAAGACGATGGAGCTCGTGGCCACGTCGAAGCTCAAGCGCGCCCAGGACCGGGTGATCGCGGCGCGGCCCTACGCCGCCGCGCTCGCTGAGGTGATCGCCGACCTGTACGCCCCCGAGCTGGCGGAGCGGTTTCCCCTGTTGCGCCGGCCGGCGGGGACGGCGCGCCGAGTGGCCCTGGTGGTCGTCACGGCCAACCGGGGGCTGTGCGGGGCGTTCAACGCGAACCTGATCCGCGAAGCGCGGCGGCGCATCGAGCAGGTCGAGGCCGAGGGAGCGACGGTGGACCTGCACCTGATCGGAAAGAAGGGGATCACCTACTT
>QHTP01000125.1 GCA_003220855.1 Gemmatimonadota bacterium | reverse complement strand
TTACCTGCGGGTGCCGCAGATCGCCGCCGTGATGGGTCCGTGCATCGCGGGCGGGGCGTACCTGCCCGCCCTGTCGGACGTGATCTTCATGGTCGACGGCACGTCGTTCATGGGGCTGGGGGGGCCCAATCTCGTGAAGGGCGCGACGGGGCAGGTGGTGGACGCGGAGTCGCTCGGTGGCGCCCGCACCCATACCAGCATCAGCGCCGTGGCGCACTACCGCACGCGCGACGACAAGGACTGCCTCGAGCGCATCCGTGAGTACGTGTCGCGGCTCCCCCGCCCGGCGCGCCCCCCGGCACCCGGCGGCAAGCCGAAGCGCAGCCCCAAGGACCTGTACGACCTGCTCCCGACCGATCACCGCATGAGCTACGACATGCGCGCCGTGCTCGACTGCCTGCTGGACGGCGGGGCGTTGGACGAGTTCCAGGCCGACGTGGCCCCCGAGATGATCTGCGGGCACGCGGGCATCGCCGGACGCCCGGTGGCACTCATCGCCAACTCCCGCGGCGTGATCAAGGGCAAGGCGGGCGCGGCTCCGAAAATCGGCGGCATCATCTACACGGAAAGCGCCGAAAAGGTGGCGTACTTCATCGCGAACGCGGACCGCGAGCGGATCCCGCTGCTGTTCGTGCAGGACGTGTCGGGCTTCATGGTCGGGACCGAAGCCGAGCACTCGGGAATCATCCGCGCCGGCGCGCGCTTTGTGGAAGCGATGGCGACCGCAACGGTGCCCAAGCTGGTCCTGACGGTGAACCACGCCTCGGGAGCCGGCTACTACGCCATGGCGGGGCAGGGCTTCGACCCCGATTTCATCGTGTCGTGGCCGACCGGCCGGATGGGCGTGATGGAGGGTGAGTCCGCCGTCCAAGCCGTCTTCGGGAACGGCGTGGCCAAAGCGGAGAACGCCCCGGCGGTGGAGGCGATGCGCGCGGACTACGACCGCCAGCTCGACGCCCGGTTCGCGGGCGCCCGGGGCTTCGTCGACGCCATCGTGCCGCCGGAAGACACCCGCGACGTCCTCGCCTTCCTGCTCGAGGCGACCACGGAATTCTCCGGCCCACACCTCGGGGCCTTCGTCCTACCGAGCGCTTCATGACCCGTAATCCCTGCAGCATCGCCCTGGCCGTCCTGGTCGCCGCCTGCGGCGGCACCGCGGCACGCCCCAGCACGACCGCCGTCCCGGCGGAGCGGCCTCCAGGCGCCGCCGCACCGCCGGCGGCGGCCGACGCCACCGCGGTGCCCGCACGCGAGCCCGCGCTGCCCCCGTCGATCGCGTTCATGACCGGGCTCATGCCGCTGAAAGGCACGGGGGTCGATCAGTTCCGCGTTAAGCATCCGACGTACGACGGGCGCGGCGTTCTGATCGCGATCCTCGACACCGGCGTCGACCCGGGCGTGGACGGCCTGATCACCACCAGCACCGGGGCGCCCAAGATCGTCGAGCTGCGCGACTTCTCGGGGGAGGGTCGCGTCGCGCTCGCCCCCGTCACCCCCGCGGCCGACGGCACCGTCGCCGTGGGCGGGCACACGCTGGCGGGCGCACACCGCATCGGTCGACTCACCACCGCCACGACGTGGTACGCCGGAATGCTGCGGGAGCTGCCTCTCGGCAAGCCGCCCGCCGGCGACTTGAACGGCAATGGCGCCAACACCGACACGTTTCCGGTCATTGTCGTCAAGGCGAGCGACGGCTGGGTGGCGTTCCTCGACTCGAACCTGAACGGCTCGTTCGAAGACGAGATGCCGCTGCACGACTACCGTGACGGGCGTGAGACGATCGCCCTCGGGTCCAAGCCGATCACCCTCGCCGCCAACTTCAGCGAAGCCGACGGCGCGCCGCTGCTCGACCTGTTCTTCGACAACGGCGGGCACGGCACCCACGTGGCGGGCATCGCCGCGGGGCACAGTCTGTTCAACGTGGCCGGGTTCGACGGCGTGGCGCCGGGCGCGCAGCTGCTCGGCTTGAAGATCGCGAATGCCGCGCGTGGCGGCATCTCGGTCACCGGCAGCATGCAGCGCGCCATGGCGTACGCGGCCCGCTACGCCGAGCAGCGCAACATGCCGCTGGTACTGAACCTGAGCTTCGGCGTGGGGAACGAGCGCGAGGGACACGCGGTCATCGACTCCATCGTGAACGCGTTCCTCGTGGCTCATCCCGCCGCCGTATTCACGATCAGCGCGGGCAACGACGGCCCCGGCCTGTCGACGCTCGGGTTCCCCGGCTCGGCGGACCTCGCGCTGTCGGTGGGTGCATCGTACCCCGGCGTCTTCGCGCGTCCCGTGCAGCCGGGAACCTCCCCCGCGCCCGACGTGATGGGGTGGTGGAGCTCGCGCGGCGCCGAGCTCGCGAAGCCGGATCTGGTGGCGCCGGGCGTGGCGTTCTCCTCGGTCCCGCGTTGGAACACGGGCGATGAGATCAAGGGCGGGACCAGTATGGCCGCGCCGCACGCGGCCGGCCTCGCGGCGTGTCTCCTGTCCGCCATGGCTCAGGAAGGGCGCAAAGTGAGCGCGGCGGAGATCGGCCAGGCGCTGCGGGCCTCGGCGGTCCCCTTCCGGGGCGAAACCCCGATCGACGAGGGTGCAGGTCAGCCGCGAGTGGACGCGGCATACCGCTGGCTGTTGGGCGGACATCAGGGCTCGGAGTACGTCGTGCGCGTGCCCGCCGGCGTCTCGGCCGCGTTTCACCGGGACGGCCTCGGCGACCCGGGTGACACGCTGCAAGCGTTCCAGGTCCGTCACGTCGCCGGGCTGCGAGCCGCGCAGTTCCTGCTCAAGAGCAGCGTCCCGTGGCTCGCGGTGCCCGCCACGGTCGTGGCGGGGGCGCGGGAAACGGAGATCCCGGTCGTCTACCAGCGGTCCGCCTTTGCCGCGCCCGGTGTCTACGTCGGGACGGTGAGCGCCTGGAATCCGAGCGATACGCTCGCCGGGGCGCTCTTCACCCTGCCCAATACGGTCGTGGTGCCGTACGACCTGGTCGCGAAGCCGCTGTTCGATGAGCGTCGCGCCATCGGCCCGGCCCGCGTCCAGCGCTACTTCCTGAAGGCCCCCACGGCGGGGGCGACGCTCTTTGCCGCCGTGACGCTGCCCGATTCCGCGGCGCAAACGGCCACCGCCTACCTGTTCGAGCCCAACGGCGCGCCGTTCCGCGGCATCGGCCACGACTCCGTGGTCGCGCTCGGCGGTACGCAGCCCGGCACGGCCCGTTTCGTGGTGTCCGCGCAAGACCTCGTTCCCGGTGTGTACGAGTTCGACGTGGTGGCGCCGCCGCTGTCCGGCGTCACGGCGACCGTGCGCGCCGCGCTGGCGCCCTGGGCGATCGGCGCGGCGGCGGCCGGTCTCGAAGCATCGACGGCAGGTCCCGAAGCGGCAGTCGGACGCGCGACCACCATGCTCATCGGCGCCGAGCGCTCCGTCGCCGTCGCGGGCCGCGGCGCACCGGCCGAGAGCGTGACGGTGCGAGTCCCCGACTGGGCGGGCCAGGCGACCGTGGACGTCGAGATGGCGCGGGAGCAGTGGGACGACTTCACGGATTTCGGCGTTACGGACTTCGACTCGAGCGGGCAGCAGGTCGGGCAGGGGGCGCTCAACTACGCCTTCGGACGGCATGCCGTCGACGCGCGGGCCACGGCCGCACTCAAGGGCCGGCCGCTCACCGTGGAGCTGTTCCCGGCGTTCGCGCGCTACAACGGTGCCCACCCGTGGCGCGCGACGGTGCGCGTCCGTTTCCTGCTCGCGCAGCCGCGCGCCGCGGGCGCCGGCACCGACGTGCGCGTCGTCCCGGGGGGACGGGCGGTCATTCCCGTCGGGCGGCCGCCGGAGCTCGCTTTTCCCGAGGGATTCACGCCGCTGATCGAGGTGCGCATCCACCCATCCGACGGCGTCGGCGTGGACGCGGTCCGGCGGCTCCCGCTCCCATGACGCCGGCGCGCGGCCCTGGCGCCGTGCGGATCGCCGCCGGCCAGGGGTTCTGGGGCGATTGGCTCGAGGCGCCGTATCGCCAGGTAACGGGCGGACCCGTCGACTACCTCATGATGGACTACCTGGCCGAAGTGACCATGTCCATCCTGCAGAAGCAGAAATCGCGTGACCCCTCGCTCGGGTACGCCAAGGACTTCGTACCGTTGATGGAGCGCATCCTGCCGATCGTCGCCGAGCGGGGCATCAAGATCACCGCCAACGCCGGCGGCGTGAACCCGCGCGCCTGCGCCCAGGCCGTCGCCGAGGTCGCGCGCCGGCTGAAGCTCGGAGGCAAACTGCGCATCGGCGTCGTGACGGGAGACGATCTGCTGGGGCGGCTGGACGGGCTCCTGGCCCGCGGGCACGAGCTCCGGAACCTCGACACGGGCCGGCCGCTCTCCGACGTCCGCGATCGCGTGGTCGCGGCGAACGCCTACCTCGGGGCCTGGCCCGTCGTGGATGCGCTGCGGCGCGGTGCGGACATCGTCATCACGGGGCGCGTGACCGATACCGGTCTCACGCTCGCGCCCATGATCCACGCGTTCGACTGGCGGCCCGACGCCTGGGACCTGCTCGCCGCGGGCACCGTGGCGGGTCATACGATCGAGTGCGGCGCCCAGTGCAGCGGCGGCAACTGCCTCGTGGACTGGGAGCGGATCCCCGATCTCGCCAACGTGGGGTACCCGATCGTCGCAGCACGGCCCGACGGCACGTTCGAGGTCACGAAGCATCCCGGCACCGGCGGGCGCATCAGCGTCGCCGGTGTGACCGAGCAGCTGGTATACGAGATGGGCGATCCTGCCGCATACATCACCCCCGACTGCATCGCGGACTTCACCACCATCCGACTCGAGCAGGCGGGGAAGGACAGGGTTCGGGTGTCGGGGGTCAGGGGAAGACCCGCCACCGACAAGCTCAAGGTGTCCGTGGCCTACTTCTACGGACACAAAGCCGTCGGTACCCTGGTCTACGGGTGGCCCGATGCGTACAAGAAGGCCCGGGCCGCCGACCGTGTGCTGCGCCAGCGTCTCGCAGACCTGGGTCTCGCGTTCGAGGCCATCCACACGGAGTTTGTCGGCGCCGACGCGACGCACGGTCGCCTGGCGCTCGAAGACGTGGTGGTGGACGACCTCCCCGAGGTGCAACTGCGCATCGGCGTGCGGTCGCCCGATAAGCCCGCGGTGGAGCGCTTCACGCGTGAGATCGCACCGCTGATCCTGAACGGTCCCCCCAGCGTCACCGGTTTCGCCGGCGGGCGCCCCAAGCCCGAGGAGATCGTGGCCTATTGGCCCGCGCTGCTCGACAAGAGCATGGTGGAGCCATGCGTGGAGCTGGTCGAGGTATGAGGCGGCGGTCGAGCAAGCGCCGCGTCCGCCTCGTGGAGCTGGCGCATGCCCGGTCCGGAGACAAGGGTGACACGGCAAACGTGGGCCTGATTGCGCTGAAACCCGCATACTATCCGATCCTCGTGAAGCTGGTAACCGCGGCGCGCGTCGCTCGCCACTTCAAGGGCATGATCACGGGCCCCGTCGAGCGGTTCGAGCTGCCCAATTTGCGTGCGTTGAATTTCCTGCTCCACGGCGCGTTGGACGGTGGCGGGACCATCTCGCTCAAGACCGACGCCCAGGGGAAGGTGTTCTCCACCGCGCTGCTGCGCCTCGAGGCGGAGCTGCCGCGATGACCGATCGGGTGCTGGTGACCGTCGACTCCGGGATTCTCATAGCCACGCTCAACCGGCCGGACAAGAAGAACGCCATCGATGCGCCCATGATCGACGCGCTGCTCGCGATGCTCGAGCGCGCCGACCTGGACGCCGCCGTCCGGGTGGTGGCGCTGCGTGGCGCCGGAAGCGATTTTTGCGCCGGTATGGATCTTCACGAGCTGCTCGCCTCCGCCGACCAAAGCGTCGATGAGAACCGGCGGGCCGCGCTCCGTTTCGCCGAAGTGTTCCTGACCATGCGACGTCTCCCCAAACCGATCGTGGCGGTGGTGCGGGGGCGGGCGCTGGCGGGTGGCTGCGGGCTCGCCACGGCGTGCGACCTGGTCCTCGCGGCTGAGTCCGCCCAGTTCGGCTATCCGGAGGTGCAGCGCGGCTTCGTACCGGCGATCGTCATGACCCTGCTCAAACGGACGGCCGGCGAGAAAGTCGCGTTCGATCTCGCGGCGACGGGGCGCATCCTCGGCGCCACCGAGGCGGCCGGCCTGGGATTGGTGTCGCGCGTGTACGAGGACTCTGACTTCGACGATCAGGCCGGCGAGGTGCTGCGCGCGCTCGCCGCGGCGAGCCCGTCCGCGCTGGCATTGACCAAGCAGCAATTCTACCAGCTCGACGGGATGCGCTTCGAAGAGGGCATCCGCCTGGGCGCGGACGTGAACGCGGTGAGCCGGACGACGCCCGACTTTCGGGCCGCGCTCCAGGCGTTTCTCAAGAAATGATGTCTACCATGCGCGCCCCCGGGGCGATCCTGCTCGTGTCCTGCTACGAGCTCGGTCACCAGCCACTCGGCCTCGCGTGGCCCATGGCCTTTCTCGAGCGCGCGGGGTACGCGCCGCGGGCGCTCGATCTCGCGCTCGAGCCCCTGCACGAGACGGCCGTGCGCGGGGCACGCGTCGCCGCCATCATGGCCCCGATGCACACGGCCCTGCGGCTTGGCGTGCCCGCGGCCCAGCGCATCCGGCGCCTCAACCCGGGCTGCCGGATCGTGTTCTGCGGCTTGTACGCACTGCTGTGCGCCGAGTTCCTGCTCGACGGCGTCGCCGATGGGGTGATGGGGGGAGAATTCGAAGGCGAGCTGGTGGCGCTGGCACAGCGTCTCGAGGCCGGCCAAGAGCCCCAGCGCCGCGGCGCCGCACTCCAGCGGCTCGCATTCCCGCTGCCCAGCCGCGCGTCGCTGCCGCCGCTGGCCCGATACGTGCGGCTCGCGCGCCACGATCGGCTCGTTCCGGCGGGCTACGTCGAAGCGAGTCGCGGCTGCCTGCACACGTGCCTGCATTGCCCGATCCCGCCGGTGTACGGCGGCCGTTTTTTCGCAGTCCCCCGCGCCGTGGTGATGCAGGACATTCGTGGCCTGGTCGCGGCCGGGGCAGGCCATATCACTTTCGGTGATCCGGACTTCCTCAACGGGCCGGGACACGCGCTCAAGCTGGTGCGCGAGCTGCACGCCGCATTTCCCGACCTGAGCTACGACTTCACCGCCAAGATCGAGCACGTGCTGCGCCACCGGGAGCTGTTCCCGGAGTTCGCGGCCACCGGCTGCGCGTTCGTGGTCTCCGCGGTGGAGGCGCTTTCCGACGTGGTGCTCGCCAATCTCGAGAAGGGGCACACCAAGGTCGATGTCGCGGGGGCGATCACGATCCTGCGGCATGTCGGCATCGCGCCGCGACCGACCTTCGTGCCGTTCACCCCCTGGAGCACGCTCGACGACTACCTCGAGCTGCTGGACTTCCTCGAAGCGCACGACCTCGTCGATCACGTCGACCCGGTGCAGCTCACCATCCGGCTGCTCGTCCCTCCGGGCTCGCTGTTGCTGACGCGGCCCGCGCTCCGCGCCGCGCTCGGCGAGCTCGACGCCGCCGGCCTGAGCCATCGCTGGACCCATCCCGATCCGCGCATGGACGAGCTGCAGCGCGAAGCCAGCGCGCTCGTGCTCGAGGCGGCGCGTGCCGAGGAAGCTCCCGCGGTGACGTTCTATCGCCTCCGCGAGCTCGCCGGCCGACGTGCCGGCCGCCCCGTGCGGACGCCGTTTCGGCGACCCCCGCGCGACCGGCCCATGGCGCCACGGCTCACGGAGCCGTGGTTTTGCTGAGCGGAGCCTACCGAGAGCCAGTTGGGCTCTGTGGACTCTGGGCGGCGCGGTTGGAGCGCCGGGGCTCGTCGCGCAGCAGCGCGTGACGCGCGCGCAGGCGGTGGAGGCCGCGCTCGCCCGCGGCGCCCGCGCCGCGCTCGGCCGCGCCGACACGGCGCTCGCCACCGGTGCCCTGGGGACGGCCCGGGCGTTTCCGAATCCATTGCTGAGCGCGACCTATACGAAAGACGTGCCCCATTATCACTACGTCGCCGACCTGGCGCTCGACCTGCCGTGGCTGCGCTCCGCACGGGTCGGCGCCGCCGCGTCGGCGCGCGACGCGGCCCGGTATGGCTTCGCGTTCGAGCGCGCCGCCATCCGGTTCGACGCGGACACCACCTACACCCGTGCGCTGGCCGCGCTCGCGCACGCGCGGCTCTCGCGCCGCACCGCGCGCGACGCCGACAGCCTGCTGACGATGGCGCGCCTGCGCCGCGAGGTCGGGGACGTCAGCGAGCTGGACGTGCGGCTCGCCGAGGTGAACGCCGGACAGCTCGAGAACATCGCCGTCGACGACTCGCTTGCCGCCCTGGACGCGCTGCTGGCGGTGCAGTTCGTCATGGGACTGCCGGCCGACGCACCGGCCATCACTCTCTCCGATTCCCTGGTCCCCGCGGACGCCATGCCCGACGACACGGCCGGCGCCGGCGAGCCGCTGCCGGTCGTGGCGGCCGCCGCGACGCTGCGCTCGGCGGAGCGCACGCTGACGTTCGCCCATCGCAGCGTCTTCGCCGCCCCCAGCATCCAGGTGGGGTTGGAGCGGGGCGATCCGACGGCGCCGGCCGGGACCGTGCTGCCCACGTTCGGCGTGTCGTTGCCATTCCCGCTCTTCAACTGGAACGGGGGCGAAATCGGGCAGGCTCGCGCGGCGCGCGACCGGGCGCAGGCGCAACTGGATCTGACGCGCCGGCAATCCGCTGCCGACCTGAGCCGCGCCCGTCGTCTCCTGGCCGCTGCGCTCGAGCGCGTGACGCGCGGCCGTCGCCTGCTCGCAAGCGCCGACCGCGTGGCGGCGATGTCGCTGCGCGCGTACGCCGAGGGCGCCATTCCGCTCGCCAACGTGCTCGAGGCCCAGCGCAATGCGCGCGAGGCGTTGGGCCGCTATATCGACGACGTCGGCCTCCTGAACGACGCCGTCGGCGCCGTCCACTTGCTCACCGCCTCCCGCGACCAGCTGTGAGAGGCCTCGCCCTCCTCGTGCTCCTCGCGGCGTGCCGCGGCCGCGCCGCGGCCGACGACGCCGCGTCTGCGCCCGCGCAAACCGTCGCGGCGGCGACCGCGGTCGCGACCGAACAGCCGTTCGCGCGGATCGTGCGAGCCATCGGCACCGTGACGGCGCGCCCGGGACATTTCGCCGAGCTCGCCGCGCCGGGCCCGACGCGCGTCGCCCGCATCTTCGTCGCCACCGACCAGCGCGTCGCCTTGGGCGACACGCTCATCGAGTTCGAGCTGGCGCCGTTCGACGCCGCGGCGCAGAGCGCCGCTACCGCGCTCGAGACGGCGCAGCGCAACTACGCGCGGGCGACGCGCCTCGTCCAGGCCGGCATTCTGCCGCAGAAGGACGCCGATCAGGCCGCCTCAGACCTGGCCCAGGCACAGGTGGCGGCCGTGACCGCGCGTCGCAGCCAGCAGCTCGCCACATTACGCGCCCCGCTCGCCGGAGTCGTGACCCGCATGACCGCCGTGCTCGGCGCCTCGGTGGATCCGACCCAGGCCCTCATCCAGATCGCCGACCCCGGGGCGCTCGACGTGATCTTCAGCGTCTCGCCCGCGGACGCCGCCGCGATCCACGACGGCGATTCGGTGGCGGTCACCGCCCCTGAGTCCGCGGCGGGCGACCCGCTCGGCTCCGGCACCGTGACGGGCGTCGCGGCCGCAGTGGATTCGGTCACCCGCGCCGTAACGGTGCGCGCCCGGTTGCGGCATCCCGCCAGGGCCCTGCGGCTGGGCGAGTCGCTGTCCGGGGCGATCGTGACCGCGGTCGTGCCGCGCGCCGTCATCGTGCCCGTCGCCGCGCTCGTCCCGGCCGCCGGCGGTGAGGGCTTTCAGGTCTTCGTCGTCGATTCCAGCCAGGTCGCCCACGTCCGACCCGTCTCGGTCGGCGGCCGCAGCGAGACCGTCGCCGAGATCGCGTCCGGGCTCCACGCCGGCGAGGTCGTCGTGACCAATGGCGCGTACGGCGTGGCCGACGGCGCCAAGATTGAGCGAACTGCCGCTCCCCCTCCGCCGCGGTGACGCTGTTCGACGTCTTGAGCGGCCAGCGCCGCTTCGTTTATCTGCTCGTGGCGCTGGTCGGTGTCGGGGGCGTGTGGGCCGCCACGACGCTTCCCTCGGCCATCTACCCCGAGCTCAACTTCGCCCGCGTCGCGATCGTGGCGACCGGGACCTCGCTGGGCGCGCGCCAGCAGCTGTTCAGCGTGTCGCGGCCCATCGAGGAAGCCGTCAGCATCGTCCCCGGCGTCACGCGGGTCCGGTCCCGCTCCATCCGGGGCGGCACCGAGATCAACGTCGATTTCTCGCCGACCACGGAGATGGTCAACGCGCTCCAGGAGGTCCGCGCGCGCGTCGACCAGATCGTACCCGACCTGCCGGCCGGCGTGACCATCCAAGTCGAGCGCATGACGCCATCGCTGTTCCCGATTCTATCCTACAACGTGCGGGGCGGCGATCCGGCGACCTTGTACGACATCGCTCGCTATCAGATCAAGCCGCTGCTGTCGCGCGTGCCGGGCGTCGGGCGCGTGGACGTGCTCGGCAGCGACGTCCGGGAGATCGAGGTCGTGGCCGATCCGGTGCGCCTGGCGCAGCAACGGATGACGTTCGACGAGCTCGCGGCGGCGATCCACGACGCGACCAGCGTGGCCGCGGTGGGCCGTGTCCCGGACAGCTACAAGCAATTCCTCGTCGTCACGGCGACCGAGGCGCACGCGGCCGACGACATCGCCCGCATCGTCGTCGGGCACGGACTGCGTGTGCGGGATCTCGCCACCGTGACCCCAGGCACCGAGGACCGCGTGAGCATCATCTCGGGCGACGGGGAGCCCGTGGCGGAGATCAACATCACCCGCCAGGTGGGCGGCAACTCACTCGCGATCGCCGACAGCGTCGCCGGCGTGGTCCGCGGGCTGGCGCTCCCTCCCGGGGTGCGGCTCAAGCCCGTGTACGACCAGGCGTCGCTCGTGCGCGACGCCGTCAAAGCAGTCCGCGACGCCATGCTGATCGGCGCCGGACTCGCCGTCATCGTGCTGCTCCTGTTTCTCCGCCACGGTCGGATCACCGCCGTCAGCGCGTCGTCTATCCCGCTCACCCTCGTCATTACGATCTTCGTGATGTCGCTCCTGGGGCAGACGTTCAACCTGATGACGCTCGGCGCGATGGCGATCGCCATCGGCCTGGTGATCGACGACGCCGTGGTGATCACCGAGAACATCGTCCGACACCTCGACCTGAAGGCCGACCGGACCGCGGCCATCCGTGACGCGGTCCAGGAGTTGCTCTGGCCGGTGACGACCTCGACGCTCACGACCGTCGTCGTCTTCTTGCCGCTCGGTTTGCTCCAGGGCGTCGTCGGCCAGTTCTTTCACGCGCTCTCGATCACGCTCACCATCGCCGTGTTGGTGTCGCTCGTCCTGGCGTGCTCTATCATCCCGCTGCTCGCCGAGCGGTACCTCTCGGCGCGCGACGCGGAGCACGCGACCCCCGCGCCCGGCGCCACGCCGACCGCGCTCGAGCGTCTGGGCCGCGCGATCGACCACCTCGCGGAACGCTACACCCGCGCGCTCGGCGCGGTGCTCGATCATCCGCGGCGCACGG
This sequence comes from Gemmatimonadota bacterium, assembly GCA_003220855.1. Taxonomy (GTDB): domain Bacteria; phylum Gemmatimonadota; class Gemmatimonadetes; order Gemmatimonadales; family GWC2-71-9; genus AG41. The sequence goes on along the minus strand of QHTP01000125.1, from coordinate 3,145 downwards.
CGGTGATCGGCGTGGCGCTCGCCGTCGCGGGGTACGGCACCTACCGCCTCGCCGAGACCGGCTTCCTCCCGGAGATGGACGAGGGCGCCTTCGTGCTCGACTATTGGGCGCCCGGGGGCACGGCCCTCGCGGAAACCGATCGCCAGCTCCGCGTCATCGATGGCATCCTCGCGCGCATCCCGGAGGTGGACGGGACCAGCCGACGGACCGGCGCCGAGCTCGGCCTATTCGCGACGCTGCAGAATCGGGGGGATTACGTCGTCCGGCTCAAGCCCCAGAGCCGCCGACAGCGCTCGAGCTTCGAGGTCATCGACGAGGTGCGGCAGCGGACGAGCGTCGCGCTGCCCCGGATGCGCATCGAGTTCGTGCAGATCCTGTCGGACGTCGTGAACGACCTTGCCGGCAGCGCGCGTCCGGTGGAGATCAAGCTCTTCGGCCCGGACCTCGCCGCCCTCGAAGCGTATGGCCCGCTGAGGCGAACAAGGTCGGGCTGACGCCCGCGGCCGTGAGCCGCGGCCTGAGCGGCGCGCTCTTGGGCGTCGACGCGGGCCAGATCTTCCTCGACGACCGCAGCATCGGGGTCCGCGTCCGCGCCCCCGATTCGGTGCGCTTCGACCCGCTGCGGCTGGGGGCGATCACGCTGCTCTCGCCCGACGGCCGGGCGCCCGTCCCCGTCGCGTCCGTCGCGCGGTTCACGCCGCTGGACACACGCGCCGAGCTGCTGCGCGAGAACCAGCAGCAGATGATCCTGATGACCGCCGATCTCGGCGCGCGCGGCCTCGGGAGTGTCATGACAGACGTGAAGGCCGCGCTGGCCAAGAACCCGCCACCGCCCGGCATCCGGGTGGAGCTGGGTGGCCAGTACGCGAGCCAGCAGACGGCGTTCCGGGCGCTGTTGCTGGTCCTCGGCCTGGCGGCCGCGAGCGTGGTCGGCGTCATGCTCGTTCAGTTCGAGTCGTTCGTCGAGCCCCTCGTGGTGCTCCTCGCCGCACCGCTGTCGTTCGTCGGCGCGATGGCGCTCCTCCTCGTGACCCGCACCGCGCTCAACGTCTCGTCGTTCATGGGGCTGATCCTGCTGGTCGGCCTGATCGTCAAGAACGGCATCATCCTGCTGGACTTCACCCGGCTGCGGATGCGGGCGGAAGGCACGACTCTCGAAGCGGCCATCCGGGAAGCCGCGCGCGTCCGGCTCCGCCCCATCCTGATGACGACGCTGTGCACCCTGTTTGGCCTGCTGCCCCTCGCGCTCGGGATCGGCGCGGGGAGCGAGATGCAGCGTCCGCTCGCCCTCGCGGTCATCGGCGGGTTGGCGCTGTCGACCCCGATCACCCTGTTCGCAGTCCCGACCCTGCTCGTGGCCATCCGGGGCCGGACGTTCACGCTGCCGCGAGCGGGAAGGTGATCGCGACCCGGGTGCCGCGCCCCGGCTCCGACGCGATGTCGATGTGCGCGCCGTGCACCGTGGCGATCCACTGGGCGATAGCGAGGCCGAGGCCCGCCCCCCCGGCGGCGTGACGCGCCCCGTCGCCGCGATAGAACCGCTCGAACACATGTGACAATTGCTCCGCGGGGATGCCGATCCCGGTATCGCTGACCACCACGGCAGCGCGACCGTTCTCGGCCGAAACGTCCAGCCGCACCCGGCCCCCCTCGGGCGTGAACTTGAGCGCGTTGTCGAGCACGATGAGCAGCAGCTGGCGCACCAGGGCCGGGTCGCCGGTGATCCTCGCTTCCTCGACGCTGCCCACCTCCACGAACACGTGCCGCTGGTCGGCGAGGGCCCGGGTCGCGTCCACCGCTCCGGCGATCGCGTCGTCCAGGTAGAGTGTTTCGCGCACCACCGGCCATTCACCGGCGTCGGCGCGCGCCAGCGTGAGCAGTCCCCCCGTGATCTCCCCCAGCCGCGCCGCTTCGCGCTCGATCGCCTGAAACGTCGCTGCGTCGCTGGCGGGGTCGCGCTCCTGGCTGGCGGCGACCTCGGCGCGGGTGCGAAGCAGGGTGATCGGCGTCCGCAGCTCGTGCGCGGCGTCGGCCATGAAGCGGCGCATCTGCTCCATGGAGCGCTCCACCGGGGCGGCGGACTTGCGCACCAGGAACGAGCCGCCGCCCGCCACGAGCAGCAAAGCCGCCAGCGCCGCGGCGGCGAACGCCTCGATCAGGGACGTGTACTCGTTCTCGAGCTCCATCCGGTCCGCCACCACAGCGGCGACGTACGCCTTGCCGGTCGTTCCGGTGAATCGCTCCACGTAGACGCGCAGCTCGCGACCGTCCGGCGCGTCGAGATTGCGATAGGGATGCTTGCCCTCGGCCGCCTCGCGAATCGCATCGCGGATCCGGTCGGGAAGCGCCGCTGGCTTGATCGGATGGACGTCCTGGTCCAGGAGGTAGAGCGAGCGGTCGGGGATGTGGAGCTCGTCGACCGCATCGACGACGGCACCGTGCGCGCCGGCCTGCTCCGTCTCGCGGATCCGCGCCGCCTGCTCGAGCGCCGCCGCCGCGGCGCGCAGCGACACGTCCAGGTGCCGAGCCATCTGCCGCCGCACCGTGAAGAACAACCCGATGCCCAGCACGGCGAGCACCAGCACGAGCACACCGGCGTACCAGGCCGTGAGCTGCAGTCGCAGCCGCGCGAGCGGCTCCATCAGGAATCGCTCACGTCCCGAAGCGGTACCCGGCGCCGCGCTGCGTCGTGATCAGCTTGGGCTCGAAGCCGTCGTCGATCTTGCGGCGCAGCCGCCGCACCAGCACCTCGAGGACGTTCGTGAACGGATCGTGGTTGTCGTCCCACACGTGCGCCGTGATCGTGGCACGGTCGAGCACCTGTCCCGCGTGCGTGACGAACAGCTCGAGCAGCGCGAACTCCTTGGCGGAGAGCGTCACGGGACGGCCGCCGCGCCGCACCTGGCGCGCCGCGACGTCGACCTCCAGGTCGGCCACGCGGTGCAGCGCGGGGGTGAGAGCAGGGCGGCGCCGGGCCAGGGCCTTGACCCGGGCCACGAGCTCGCGAAAAGCGAACGGCTTCGTGAGATAGTCGTCCGCTCCCACTTCGAGCCCGCGCACCCGGTCGTCCACGGCATCGAGCGCCGTCAGCATCAGGACCGGCGTGGTCACGCCCTGGCCGCGCAGCTCGCCGCACAGCTCGAAC
>QHTP01000124.1 GCA_003220855.1 Gemmatimonadota bacterium | reverse complement strand
CCTCGCCCGACAGGATGATCAGCGCGATGCCGCTCGTGAATCCGATGGTGACGGGATAGGGAATGAACTTGATCGCGGCGCCCAGGCGGGCGAGGCCGAACGCTACCAGGATGATCCCCGCCATGAGCGTCGCCATCGCGAGGCCCTCCACGCCGTGCCGCTGCACGATGGCGTAGACAATCACGACGAAGGCGCCCGTGGGCCCGCCGATCTGCACGCGCGAGCCGCCCAGGGCCGAGATCAGGAAGCCGGCGACGATCGCCGTGAACAGGCCGCGCTCGGGGCTCACGCCGCTCGCGATCGCGAACGCGATCGCGAGCGGCAGCGCCACGATCCCCACGATCACACCCGCAGTCAGGTCGCTGACGAGCTGCCCGCGGGTGTATCCCTTGAGGGTAGTGAAGAGCTTCGGGACCAGCGTGTCCAAACGATTCCCCCACCGTTGCAGGCGACGGGGGAATCTATGAAATCCGTCACGTTACCGCGCGAGCCCGAGCAGATGGTCCAGCGAGAAGGCCCCCGGCCCGACCGCGGCCACCGCCACGGCGGCGATGATCAGCACGAGGTTGTACTCGAAGCCGCCGTCTTGCACGAAGAAGCCCTTCGGCCCGTGCACCTTGGCGATCGCGACGGCCATCGTGGCCACCACCAGCAGTCCCGCCGCCGGCGTGAGCAGCCCGAGCACGAACAGCAGCCCCGCCGCGAGCTCACCCCCTACCGCTAGCGCCGTCCAGATTCGCGCCGGACGGAACCCCATGCTGCCGATGAAGCCCGAGGCCGCTTCAAACCCCGGCCCGCCGAACGCTCCGAACGCCTTCTGGGCGCCGTGCGCCAGGAACACCGTCCCCAGCGTCAGCCGCAAGAGCAGTAATCCCAAATCCGCGACCATTGTGGCATCCTCCAGTGGAAATTATCTCGAAATCGAGATACTCGACCTCTACCGATGGAGGAACAAGTGGCTCGGTTCCGCGGTTCCCTAAGGGACATGGCCCCGGTATCGCACCGAACCGACACCCCCTTGAAACTCTGGGTAACGCTGGCGCGGGCGTTTGACGCGGTGGAGCATCATTCGCGTGACAGCATAGCGCGCTTCGGACTGGGCACGACGGAGTTCGGTGTGCTGGAGGTGCTGTACCACAAGGGCAGGTTGCCGGTGTGCGAGGTCCAACGCCGCATCCTAGTCGAATCGTCGAGCACCACCTATGTCGTGGACAAGCTCGTCAAGCGAGGCCTGGTGCACCGCCGGCCCTCCAGCCGCGACCGTCGCGTGGTGCTACTCGCCCTCACCGCCGCGGGCCGGCGCCTCATCGGCCGGATCTTTCCCCCGCACGCGAGCGCGATACGACGCGCCGTCGCGGCCCTGCCGGCGCGGCAGCAGGCCCAGGCCGTGCGGCTGCTCCGCGCCCTCGGCAAGGGAGCGGCGGCGCTGGTTGGTGGACCTAGTGAAACGTCACACCCAAGCCGACGTCGAGGACGTTCTGCTTCCAGCCGGTGAAAACCGCTCCGGCCCCCGCCTGGTTGATGTCGCCCACGCCTCCCCAGAAGTAGTTGACCACCGGGGTGAGCGAGACATCGCGCCAGAACCGCAGGTCGTATCCGGCGCCGGCCGTGAATCCCCATCCCGTGCCGTCCCACGAGGGCGTGGAATTGATGTGGTAGTTGGAGAACCCGAGCCCCCCGGTGACGAAAAAGCCGCTGCGCCGCCGGGGGTACACGTAGAGCGAGGCAGTGACGTTCGCCATGCGTTCCGTGGCGCTGCCGTCCGAATGCGCCCAGCCGTTGATCGCGGCGCCGATGAGTAGGTTGCGGCTGGGCGCCCCGCCCAGCTTCAGGAATCCGGTGACGCCGCCCTGCCGGGACACGCTCCTACAGCTGTCGCACGTGACCCCGGCCGACCCGTAACCCAGCCCGAAGCCGATCCAGAACCCATCGTGCCGCTGCGGATATTGCGCGCGCGCCGCGGAAGCACCACCCGCCAGCGCGACCGACAAGGCCACGACGCGTAAGACCGTTGACATGGAATCCCCCGTGCACCGGTGACGGCCGGGGTCAAGGCGACTTCCATGCCGGGGGGCGGGAGCACACGGGCGAGGCGCGGGTGTCCTCGCCCGTGGTCAATCTCTGCTACGTGGCTCTGCTACGTGGCGCTACTCAGTGGAATGTGACGCCCAGGCCGAAGTCGATCACGCTCTGCTTCCACCCCGTCAAGCCGGCCGGGCTCATACCCCCGCCGTAAGCGAAGTTCGTCACCGGGGTCAGCGAAACGTTCTTCCCGACTCGCACGTCGTAGCCCGCGCCGAGCGTAAAGCCCCAGCCGCTGCTGTTTTCGGACCCGCCATCGCTCACGTGGTAGTTGGACAAGCCCAAGCCGCCGGTGAGGAAGAATCCCGAAGCCGGCGCCGGATAGTAAAACAGGGACGCGGTGACGTTCCCGAGCCTCTCGGTCAGGCCGCTCTGCGACTTGGTCCATGCGTTGACGGAGCCGCCCAGGAGTACGCTCTTGCTGAGCGTTCCGCCGAGTTTTAGGAAACTGGACACACCCCCGTCGGTCGCGCTTCCACAACCGTCGCACGACTCATGCCTTGACCCGTAGCCGAACCCGAACCCGATCCAGAACCCTTCGCGCGTCTGCGGATGCTGCGCCGCCACCTGATGGGCGCCACCGAGCGCGAGGACGCCGAGAATCGCCAAACAGCGAGTGACCGCACGCATACGGCCTCCAGGGGTGGAAGTGATGGCACAAAATGGAACACGGGACGGAAAACACAATGGACCAGCGGGCCCGGCGTGCCCAAGCCCCCGTCGCGCGACGGCCACGAAATGGCGCGGATCACGCTCATGGATGGCCTCGGCACGCAACGTGCTATGGGTAGGAGGGCACTAGGTGACCTCGAATTCGTGCATTCGCTGCACGAATTGATTGACGCCATGATCACCGGGGGCTAGCTTTTCCACAATGAAACTCATCACTACGATCGTCCGGCCCGAACGTCTGCCCGAGGTCAAGGCGGCGCTGTTCCAGGCCGGCGTCACCGGGATCACACTGAGCCGCGTGTCGGGTCACGGGGGCGAGCAGGAAGTCGTCGGACAGTATCGCGGCACCACCGTCGTCATGGAATTCCATGAGAAGGTGAAGATCGAGATGGTCTGCTCCGAGCCGTTCGTGGAGCCGTGCATCAAGGCCATCCTCGCCTCCGCCCGCACGGGCGAAGTGGGCGACGGCAAGATCTTCATCCAGCAGATCGAACGCGTGATCCGCATCCGCACCGGGGAGACCGACAATTCGGCGCTCACGGCGGTGAACGCGGATCAGGTGCAGCGCGCCGCGCTCGAGAGCGCACAGCAAGCCGGTGCCGTCGCGGGGGACGACGAGTGATCGCCGCCCCCGCCCCCCTCCTGGCCGACGTCGCCGCCGTGTCGGCAGGCGACACCGCGTGGGTACTGGCCTCGACCGCGTTGGTGATGGTGATGACCGTGGGGCTGGCGTTCTTCTACGGCGGGCTGGTGCGGCCCAAGAACGCGCTCAACACCATGATGATGAGCATGGTCGCGCTGGGCTTGATCAGCGTGCAGTGGGTCCTGGTCGGCTACTCCATCGCCTTCGGGCACGGCACGCCGTGGTGGGGCGGCCTCGCGTGGGCAGGGTTCAAGGGCGTCGGGCTCGACCCGGATCCCGCCTACGCCGCCACCATCCCGCTGCAGGCGCACGCGATGTTCCAGGCCATGTTCGCGATCATCACGCCGGCCCTGATCTCGGGCGCGATCGTGGAGCGCATGCATTTCCGCGCCTATGTCGTGTTCATCCTTCTCTGGGCCACGCTGGTGTACGACCCGCTGGCGCACTGGGTGTGGGGGGCGGGCGGGTGGCTGCAGAAGCTCGGCGCGCTCGACTTCGCCGGTGGCACCGTGGTGCACATCAGTGCCGGCGTCTCGGCGCTGGTGGCGGCACGCATGCTCGGGTCGCGCAAAGACTTCAAGCGCGTCCCGATCGTGCCGCACAACGTGCCGCTGGTGCTCTTGGGCGCGGGACTCCTGTGGTTCGGCTGGTTCGGCTTCAACGCCGGCTCGGCCCTCGCCGCCAACGGCCTGGCCGCGCTCGCGTTCACGAACACCAACACGGCCGCGGCCGCGGCGCTCGTCACCTGGGTCTGCCTCGATCTGGCGCGCACCGGCAAGGCGACCGCCGTCGGCGCGGCGACCGGGTTGGTGGTGGGTCGGGTCGGGATCACGCCCGCCGCCGGGTACATCACCGTGCTCGCCTCGATCGCGGTCGGCGTGCTGGCGGCGATCGTGAGCTACACCGCAATCCAGATTCGCGCCACCACCCGGCTGGACGATTCCCTGGACGTGTTCTCCTGCCACGGCCTCGCCGGAGTGGCCGGGGCGCTCCTGACGGGTGTCTTCGCAACGAAAGTCGCGAACCCCGCCGGCGGCGACGGCTGGCTCGCCGGCAACTTCGCCCAGATGGGCGTCCAGCTCGTGGCGGTGCTCGCGGCCATCGCGATCGCCGCGGTAGGCACGGCGTTGATCATGACGTTTGTGAACGTCACGCTCGGTGCCAAGGCGGGCGTGAAGGAGCAGCTCAGCGGGCTCGACTTGAGCGAGCATGGCGAGGAAGCCTACTTCGGCGATCAGGGTGCTACCCCGACGCCGGGCCTGTCGCTCGGCGCCGGCGTGATCGTCTCGGCGGTACCCGCGAAAGGCGAAGCCGCCTAGCCTACTGCTTGCCGGGGTGACCGCCTCCCGCTCCGATCGGACCGCTGCTCCCGAGCAGCGAGAACGCGAGCGTCGTAAACACCAGGCCACCCGCGCCCGCGCCCGCCAGCAGGACGGTCCGTCCCTTCGCCAGGCGCCGCACGTCGAGCGACGCGACCGCGTTGCTCGGGAGCACGATGGTCTCGCCCGCCCACGGCACGTCGTTGCCCCGCTTGAGCTCGACCGAGGCCACGGACACGACGACCCCCGCGTCGCCGGTTCCGAGGTAGCGCCCCCGCACCACGAACACGTCGGGCCCGAGGTAGCGCGCCAGATCGGCCGAGCCCGCCTCCGTGAGCGTGGCCGACACGTAGCTGCCCTGGTCGGGGGTCGGTGCCGTGAGCGGGTGGTACTCGTAGCATCCCGCGGCCACGCACAACGCGGTCGTCAGCAGCGGCACCCGCCTCATGGAAGCGCGTCGCTGCCCTGGCACGCGTGCACGTCCCCCTTGTTGCGGAAGCCGTGCGTCGCAAGCTGGACGCTCGGATCCGGGATGTTGGTGTTCGTGTTGCGCTCCGCCTGCGGGTAGTACAGTCGCCCGGGGACGTGGGTGAACCCCTGCCCGTTCGAAACCGGGGTGATCGCCGGAACGCACGTGCGGCGGTAGTCGTCGATCGTCTCGATGTTCTGGAACAGCGCGACGTACTTCTCCATCATCACGGTGTCGCGCAGCGCCGCCGCGCTCAGACCGCTCGCGACCGCGGGCAGCGGCACCGTGGCGAGCTCATTGTTGAGATGCACGCGTGCGCTCGCCGTGTCGCCGGTGGCGGCGTACGCCTCCGCCAGGATCAGCTCGTTCTCGGCCCAGCTCACGTAGGGAATCCGCGCGTCCGCGGCGAACCGCGGCGGCAGGCACGCGAAGTTCGAAATCGAGTCGGGGTTCACGACGACGTTGAAGTCGTCGCCGCCGTACCCACCCAGCGCGTTGAGACAGAAGTACGCGGCCCGCCGCGGATCATTGCGGGCGTTCATGTAGTCCGCGAGGGCCTTGCCGGCCTCGAGGTCCGTGCCGAACCCCGAGCTCACCTGGAACTGGCTCCACATGTTCCGCTCGGCTGTCACCTTCGTGTGGAACGAGCGGAGGTCGCCCTGGCCGGTCGGATCACCGATGCCGTTGAGCGCCGCGGCGATGGCCGCCGTGTACGCCGGCACTCCCAACGACTCCGCCGTGTGCATGTAGAAGCGGGCCTTCAGGGTGTACGCCACCCTGGTCCACTTGGCCCGCAGCGTCGCCACGGATTGATCGCCGCCAGGGTTGAAGATGAGGTCCACGTTCCCCGGCCCCGCCCCCAGTCCGCTCGCGAGCTCGGTGATCGCTTCGCTCAGCGACGTCTGCAGCGAGCCCAGGATGGCGAACCGATCGTCGAGCGGAGGATTGGTCGTGTTCGTGTCGACCTGAGAATAGGGAATGTCGCCCCACAGGTCGGATGCGGTGCCGATGGTGAGGGCCTCCCATACCTTCGCTATGCCGACCCAGGTGGAGTCGCCTGCCGCCCGGGCGAGCGCCTTCACGCGGCGGATGTCGACCAGCCCGCCGCCGCCATATACCTGGAGCCAGTCGCCGAAATTGGCGGCAATGTTGGACGTTTCCCCGAACACGTATTGGCCGGCCTGTTGCACGAACCGGCCGTTGGCCGCGCCGCACGCCTGCACCCACTCGCACGTCATCATGGCCGCGGTGGCTTCCTGGAACGTGAACTGGCCCGCCTGCACGCCGACGAACAGCGGCTGGATCGCCGCCGCCGTCGGGAGGTTCGGGTTCTCGGAGAGCTTGTTTCCCGTGAGGAACGCATCACAGCCCGTCGTTCCGAGGAGCAGCCCCAGTGAGACGAGCGCGACATCGGTGTTGCGACGCATATGTCGGTCTCCTCGGGTTAGTGGTTGAGGGTGACGGAGAACGCGAACGAGCGTGTCTGCGGGTTATTGAAGTAGTCGACGCCGCCGGCACCGAGGCCGCCGGAAATCGCCCCGCCCAGGTTCGTCTCCGGGTCGTAGCCGGTGTAGCTGGTCCAGCTGTGCAGGTTACGGCCCGACACGCGCAGGTCGATGCTCGAGAAGCCGAGCGAGCGCTGTACCCAGGGCGCGTCGAGCGTATAGGTCAGCGAGATCTCCCGGAGCTTCACGAAGCCGGCGTTCTCGATACACGGCTCATCGATCCCGAGGAACGGGCAGCCGACCACGTCGCGATACCAGTACTCGCCGATCGACGCCGGGACGCCGGCCCCGGGCCCGACGACGGGACCGTCGTACCAGCCGCCCTGGCCGAAGATCTTCGTGTTGCCGGTGCAGCCGGTTTCGGTTCGGGCCGTGCAGACGGCCCGCTGCTGGGTGTCCTGGTGGGTGCCGTAGCTCCACAACGCACCTTTGGTGCCGTTCCAGATCTGCCCGCCGTGCCGGATGTCGAGCAGGCCGGAGACCTGGATCTTGCGGTAGCGGAACGACGAGCGGACGCTGCCGGTCCAATCGTAGTTCGGGTCCTGCACCAGACGCGGATCGGGGTCCTGTAACGGGAAGCCGTTCGGGTCGACGTAGAGCGCGCCCCGCGGGTGCCCCTGGCACACGGCGCCGAGGCTGTCGGTGCCGCCCCCGGCGACGGCGACCACGTTGGTGGTGCCGTTGGACACGCCGCACCGTAGAAAGCCGCTTCCCAGGTACACGCCGATGGGCTGGCCGACCATGGCGATCTGGTTGTTGAAGTCGCCGATCACGATGAACTGCTCGCCCGCGCCGAGCGACAGCACCTTGTTGCGGTTGCGGGCCCACTGCAGGCCCACGTCCCACCCGTAGTCGGCCCGCACGAGCGGCCGCATGTTGAGCGATACCTCCCAGCCACGGTTCTGAATCGAGGCCGCATTCGACCCCTGCGCGAAGTAGCCGGTGGACACGGGGAGGGGCTCCGGCAGGATCACGTCGCTGGACTTCTTGTCGTACCAGGTGATGCTGGCGTCGGCCCGATCCTTGAAGAAGCCGAGATCCAGGCCCGCTTCGAATTCCTTGGAGCGCTCGGGCTTGAGCGACGGGGCCGCCTTCAGCTCGGAGCGCGTCACCATGCCCCCCCGGCTCCTGGCCGGCCTGCCCGTAAGCGACGCGGGCCTTGCCGTACGACAGCCACGACCGCTCACCCAGCGCCTTGGTGAATTCCCACGCCGCACTGCCCTTGGGAAACCAGCTCCGCAGATTGGTGCGGCCGAACGTCGAGGATCCGTCGTTCCGCACCGCCGCCGTCAGGTACAGCTGGCTCTCGATGTCGAGCGTCCCCTGCCCGAACCACGAAGCGTCGTGGATCACCTGCTCCTGGTCGCTCACCGGGTCGCGGCTGACGGTGTTGGATGCCTTGAACGGCTGCGGCGCGACCAGCGTGCGGCCCACGTTGCCGAGCTGACGCTGGTTGCGCGTGTTGAGGTTCTGCCCGAGCGTGACGGTGCCGCCGAGGCTGGGGTTCAGCGTGTACGTCGCCGTCGCGGTGAGGTTATGATCGATCGCGTAGTTGACGATCTTCCCCTCGATCACGCGCCCTTGGATGCACGGCGCCGCCGACGTTATGGCGCAGCCCTCGAGCCGCTCGTCGGTCGCATAGTCCGCGCCCAGCGTGTAGTTGAGCTTGAGCCAGGGGGTCGCCAGGTACTCCGCGTTCACGTTGCCGTAGACGCGTCCCACGTTGGAAGAGTTCTGCGCTTGGAAGATGGTCCACAACGGGTTGTCGAACGTGCGATCATCGAGCAGCGAGGCGTCGGTCGGATGCTGCAGGCGGTAGGAGCGCTGCTGCACGGTGCCGTTGGGCGTGACCACGAAATAGGGATAGTTGTTGAAATCGGGCGGCGTGCGCAGATCGCCCAGCTGCACGCCGTTGGTGTTGTTGCCGCGCTGGATGTACTTGGCGCGGCTGTCGGCAAAGGCCAGGTCGCCGCCCAGCCGGAGATTGTCGGCGACGCGATGCGTTCCCTTGAAGCGCACCGAAGTGCGGGAGAAGTAGTTGTTCGGCCCGATGATCACGCCCTGGTCGTACGCGTTGCCCCCCGAGAGATAGAACGTGGTGCGGTCGTTGCCCCCCGAGACGGTGAACCCGTTGTCGAGGGTGTGGCCCACGCGGTACAGCTCGTTCGCGTGGTCGAACACCGCGCCGCCGGCCGGGATCGCCGGTCCCCACGACCGCCCGCAGATGCCGGACCCGGGCTGATCGCAGGTACCGCCGAGCGACGTGTCGGCGTGGACCCCGCGGCTGCCGAGGCCGTAGCTGGTCTGCCGTGGATAGCTGTGGTTGATGTCGTTGAATGCGCTGGACGACCGGAAGGTGAATTGCGTCGGCCCGGAGCGGCCCGACTTGGTGGTGATGAGCACCACCCCCGCCGCCGCGCGCGCGCCGTAGATCGCGCTCGCCGCCGGGCCCTTCAGGATCTCCACCGACTCGATGTCGTTGGGATTGATGTCCGCCGCCCGGTTGGTCGCCACGGTGCCTTCGGTCTCGCCGACCTGCGCGAGGGTGCCGCCGGCGTCGTCCGGTCCGTTGAAGTTGGACGTCGAGAAGGTCGAGTTGTCGATCGGGACGCCGTCCACCACGAAGAGCGGCTGGTTCGAGCCGAGGATCGAGCTGGTGCCCCGGATATTGATGTAGGAGCCCGCGCCGGGATCGCCCGATTGCTGCACGACCGTCACGTTGGGCGCCTTGCCGGCGAGCGCCTGGACCATGTTCGCCTCGCCGGCCCTCTGAATCGCGTCGGACGAGACGTTGTTGCGGACGTTGCCGAGCTTTTCGGTCTCGGTGGCGGTGCCGGCCCCGGTCACCACCACTTCACCGAGCTGCAGGGGATTGGCGGCGAGCACGAAGTCGTGCGTCACGCCCCCCGCGCTGAGCGTCACCTGGGCGCTCTGCGACTTGTATCCCAGACGCCGCGCCAGCAGCGTGACCGTCTGCCCCGACACCCGCGCACCCGGCACCACGAGCGTGTAGGCACCGTCGTCACGGCTCAGGGCGCCCAGCCCGAGCGTCGGGAGCGCGACCTCGACCTGCCCCAGGGGGAGCCCCGCGTCGCTCGTCACCTTCCCGGTCATGGTCACCGGCTCCTGGGCGTGCGCGCGGGCCGCGACCAGACCCGCGAGTCCGGTTGCGGCCAACCAGCCTCGAACGATCAAGCGCATGATGGGTCCTCCTGCGATGACGGGATGGGAGGGACTCCTCGACTCCCGTCACGCTAGGAACCCGAGCTGGTGGGCGCGACCGATTTGCGACGAGCCGCGACTTCCGCACGACGGACGTCCGCCGTCGCGACGACGAAATCGCGCACCGAAAAACCAAACCCGACGCTCGCGCGCCGGGTTGGTCGGTCGGGGGAGTGGCCGTCACGCTCTCCGCGCGACCCGAACAGCACGCTCTTTTCGGTGAGCGCGTGCGCAGCTTAGTCACGATTGCCCCGGGGGCAAACGACCGTGCGACGAGTGGTGCGTCACGCGCGCCAAGACGCCCGGCGCGCGCGACGGGGCGCGGGCCCTAAATGGTGCGGCCGAGCCGTCGCTCGAGATTCTCGCGATAGCCGCGCGACAGCTTGAGCGTCGTGCCGCCGTGCAGCACCACGACGTACTCGCCGCGGAAGAACGGCTGCAGCTCTTTGACCTTCTCGAGGTTCACGATGGTCGAACGGTGGATCCGCACGAACCTCGCCGGGTCGAGCTGGCTCTCGAGGTTCTTCATGGTCTCGCGCAGCAGATGCCAGCTCTTCCCCACGTGAATGCGCACGTAGTCGCCCTCCGCGTCGATCCAGTCGATCTCTGCCGCCCGCAGCAGCGTGACGGTCCCGCTGGCCTTGACCAGCAGGCGATCGAGGTAGCGCGGCCGACTGCGCCGCGGCCCCGAGTCGGGGCCGTAATGCTCGAGCAGCGCGGCGAGCTTGCCGGACAGCTCTCCCATGCGGCCCTGGCGCACTTGCCGCTTGGCGCGGTCGAGCGACTCGCGGAACCGCTCGTCCGTGAAGGGCTTGAGGAGATAGTCGATCGCGTGCACCTCGAAGGCGCGCAGCGCGTACTGGTCGTAGGCCGTCACGAACACGAGCGCCGGCGCCTGCTCCAGATCCACCTCGCGCAGCACGTCGAAGCCGTCGAGCTCGGGCATCTGCACGTCCAGGAACACCAGGTCGGGCGCGCCGGCGCGGATCGCCGCCGCGGCCGTCCGCCCGTCGGCGCACTCGCCCGAGATCACGATCTCGGGGTCGGCGGCGAGGAGGTGCCGCATCCCCTCGCGCGCCGCGGGCTCGTCGTCGACGATCAGCGTGCGGATCGGCTGCATCGCCGTCAGGCCCCCCCCTTCCCCTCCCACTCCGCGACCGCGAGCCGGAACGGCACGACGACCCGCGCCACCGTCCCGCCGTCCTCCGCGCCCACCACCTCGAACGAGGCGGCGTCGCCGTACAGCTGCCGCAGCCGCTCGCTCGTGTTCACGAGGCCGACGCCGCGGCTGTCGCGGCTCATCCCGCCCGAGACCAGCCCGGAGCCGTCGTCCCGGACCGTGAGGTGGAGGCTGCCGGCGATGCGCCGGGCGGAGATCAACAGCCGGCCCGTGGTGGCGCGGGGCGCGATGCCGTGGAGGATCGCGTTCTCGACGAGCGGCTGGAGAATGAGATACGGAACGCGCGCATCGAGCGTGTCCGGCTCCGCGTCGACCACCGCCTTGAGGCGGTCGCGGAACCGGACCTGCTCGACGTCCAAGTAGCTGCGCAGGAACTCGAGCTCCTGCTTGAGCGGCACCTCCTGCGTGCCGGCGCCATCGAGCACGCGCCGCAGCAGGTCGCCGAGCCCCGCCACGACCTGGACGGCGAGCGCGTCCTGGCCGGTGCGCACCAGCTGGCCGATGGTATGCAGGGCATTGAAGAGGAAGTGCGGCTGCAGCTGCATCTTGAGCGCCTGGAGTCGCGCCTCCGCGAGCTGCGCTTCGAGCTGCGAAGCACGCAGCTCCCGCTCGCGCAGCCGGCGATAGTGCGTGATGCCGTAGTCGCTCGCGACGATCGCCCAGTAGAGCCAGCAATCGGACGGGAACCACCATACCGCGGCCCGCAGGGCGGTCATGAGAAACGGTCCGTCGTCCGGCATCGGACCGCGCACCCAGCGCCCGTTCGCGGTCACCAGCAGCACTTCGAGGAACACCGCGACGGCGCTGGCAACCAGGTTCACGGCGACGCCGCGCGGCCAATGCGGACCCTCGAACGGCGGGTAGCGACGCGCCAGCCAGATGGTCGCGGGAGTGAACACGGCCCAGACCAGCGCGCCCGGCAGGTTGAGCCGCAAGGCCGTCAGGAACGGCGTGGGCTTGGTCCCGAGGCTCGTGTACCACGTCACCTGCGTGGCCAAGAGCAGACCCCAGGCGGTCCAGATCGCCAGGTTGACCCACCAGCGCGGATACGACGCGGTGGGCGTGGCGCGCGATTCCATCGGTGGAGTATACGGGGGATCCGGGACGTCGGGCCAAGGGGTCGGACGCTGGTACGACGAAATGCCGCCAGGGAGCGACGAAACGACGCCCCAGCGCGACGAACGCCTCAGGGCGGGGGGGCGGTCCGCTCCGTGAGCATCGTCCTGATCAGCTCCAGCAACTCGGCGGCCTCGAACGGCTTCGTGATGAACCGATCGGCCCCGAGCGAGGTGGCGTGTCCGGCGACGTCGAGCGCTCCCGCGCTCTTGGTCCCGGACATCGCGAGAATTTTCACTCCGGGCCACTCGTGGCGCAGCCGGCCGATCGTCTGTAACCCCCCCTGCCCCGGCATGAAGATGTCGACGATCACGAGGTCGGCGGCGTGTCGCTCGTAGGCCCGGACGCCCGCGTTGCCGTCGGCGGCCTGGCGCACGTCGTGGCCGGCGTGCTCCAGATGCTTGGTGAGCGCCTGCCGGAGCGTGACGTCGTCGTCGATGATCAGGACTCGGGCCATGGATGGCTTTACAGCTCAATTGTGCCCTGGAGATACAGGCGTGCCTTGCCGGCAATCTTTACGCGATCGCCAGCGATCTTGCACCGCACATATCCCCCGCGAGCACTCAGCTGTTGCCCGCGCAAGGCCTGCTTACCGAGCCGCGCGGCCCAATACGGTGCGAGTGTACAGTGTATCGAGCCGGTAGCGGGATCCTCAGGAATGCCAATGGAGGGGGCAAAGAATCGGCACACGTACTCCACGTCACCCTCGCCGGGAGCGGTCACGATCGTACCCCCGATCCCGCTGGCGAGTTTGCCAAGAGCAGCAATGTTGGGCGAGAGCGCTCGGACTTGCTCGGCGTGATCCACCACGACGAGGTAATCACGCGATCTCATGACCTGCGCCGTCTCGAGGCCCAAAGCCGGTAACAGTTCGACCGGCGTCTCACACGGCTGGGGCGGTCTGGCGGGAAAGTCCAGCTCAAAGCCGCCCTGCTCACGGGCCACGGTTAACACGCCACTGCGGCTGTGGAAGCGAACCGGCCATGCGGTGTGTTGCCGCAGGGCCAGCACATAGGCCGATGCCAGGGTCGCATGTCCGCAGAGATCGTCTTCCACTTCAGGTGTGAACCAGCGCACGTCGAAATTACCATCAGCGCGAGGAACGACAAAGGCGGTCTCGCTGTGCCGGTTCTCCGCGGCAATCTGCTGCATGGTGCTGTCCGGGAGAAAGGCGGAAAGCATGCATACACCCGCCGGATTGCCTGCGAAGAGCTCTCCCGTGAATGCATCCACGTGATAGTACGGAATTGGCATGTCGGGCTCCACTTCAGGCCAGGGAAGGTGAGAGTCCATACTGGCAGGCGCAAGTCTCCAGCGGCGGGAAGCGGTAGCGGGGCGATATTGGCGCGTCCCCGACGCTCGCGTACTTGCTCGCCGTTTGGATATGGTGTCAATTCTGATACTGCATGTGTGATGGCGGACATTCCTCTCGCATCCGTCGACGAAACCTGCTGCGGGTGGTGCATGACAAGACGCAAACTGCCTCTGCCGCTTGCGCTTCTGTTGCTCGCCACCTGCACGGAAAACCCGACGCAGAATGGCGCGACGAATCCCCAGTCTGTGGCTGTGCTTACGCAGCACAACGACAACACCCGGTCCGGCTGGAACGACAACGAAACCGCGTTGACCACCAGCAATGTCAACGTGCAACAGTTTGGCGCCGTGTTCACGCTGCCCGTGGACGACCAGGTGTATGCTCAGCCGTTGGTCGTTGGCCATGTCTCCGTCGGCGGCGGCTACCATAACGTCGTGTACGTCGCCACGGTCAACAACACGCTGTATGCCTATGACGGAGACAACGGCCAACTCTACTGGCAAGAAAGCTTCACTGCGCCGGGCATGCGGCCGCCGACACACAGCGACATGACAGGGGCCTGTGGTGGCTCGTACCAGGATTTCAGCGGCAATATCGGGATCGTAGGCACCCCGGTGATCGATGCCGCGAGGGGGACGCTGTATTTCGTGGCGCGCAGCACCACGGGCAGCACGTTCGTGCAGTACCTGCACGCCGTGAACATCGTCGACGGGAGCGAAATGGCCGGCCCGACGCCAATCACCGCCACCTACAGCGGGAATGGAGACGGCAGCGTCAACGGCGTGATTGCATTTGATGCCCAGCGGCAGAACCAGCGTCAGGGATTGACGCTGCTCAACGGCTTCGTATACGTGACGTTTTCATCCCACTGCGATTGGGGGCCGTATCATGGATGGATACTGGGATACGACGCCGCGACGTTGCAGCAACAGGTTGTCTACAATGCCACGCCCAACGGATACGCCGGAGGCATGTGGGAAAGCGGAACCGGCATGGCGGCTGATGCGGCGGGCAACCTGTATGTGGTGACGGGCAACGGAACGGTAGGGGATACCACCGATCCGACGAGCCCTACCAATCGCGCCGAAAGCGCCCTGAAACTCACACCGGCGGGGTCGACCCTGCGCGTGGCGAGCTACTTCACTCCCTACGATTACCAGTATCTCAACAACAATGACCTGGATTACGGCAGCATGGGCGGGTTGCTGATTCCCAATTCGAGCTATTACCTGACCGGGGCCAAAGACGGGAAGCTGTATCTGTTGAATAAGGATGCCATGGGCGGGTACTCACCGTCCACCGACCAGGTGCAGCAAGTCGTCCAGTTGCGCATCGACGCCAACATGCATTGTCAGACGGCGTACTACCAGAGCAGCTCGCAGGCATTCATCTACGTTTGGTCCGAAAACGATCAGTTGCGCGCCATCCCGTTCAACCGCGCCAGCAACCTGTTGGATACACAGGGCCAGGCTGTTTCCAGCGGATTGGGACCGACCGGCCAAAGCGGGGCGGTCTTGTCGGTTTCGTCGAACGGCTCCAAGGACGGGACGGGGATTCTGTGGGCGTCGTATGCGTTCAGCGGTGACGCCGAGCATACCGTGAGCCCCGGCATTTTGCGGGCGTTTGACGCGAATGACATCACCAAAGAGCTGTGGAACAATCGGCAGAATATTTCGCGCGACGGAGCGGGCAATTACGCGAAATTCTCATCTCCGACGATCGCCAACGGACACGTGTACCTGCCGACGTTCTCGAACCATGTCGTCGTCTACGGATTGCGGTAACATGGCGCAGCATCTGGGCACGCCGATGCGGCCGTCTAGCGGTCGCCTCTCGCTCGCCCTGAGCCTCAGCCTGCTTGGCTGTAACCGAGCCTCCACGCCCGCTGCGGCCGGGCTCGCCCCGTTCACGAGCGCGAACCCGTTCGCGAGCGCCAGCACGCTGCGGTACCAGGCGCCACCGTTCGACCGGATTCATGACGGCGACTATCAGCCTGCGCTGGAGGAAGGGATGCGCCGACAGTTGGCCGAGGTCGCGGCCATCGACGCCGACACCGCGGTACCCAGCTTCGACAACACCATCGTCGCGTTGGAGCGCTCCGGTGCCCTGCTCACTCGCGCGTTCAAGGTGTTCAACGCGCAGGGCGTGTACGAGCGGCGCGCCGATCTCGGTCTCGATTCGGTGCAGCACTTTCTGGTGGAGCGCTATTACCGCGACTTCGTCCGGGCCGGCGCGCTGCTCGCGGAGTCGGCCAAGGCGCGGCTGCGCGCCCTGAACCAAGAAGAGTCGAGGCTCGCGACCGATTTTCAGAACCGGCTGCTCGCGGCCACGAAGGCCGGGGCCATCGTCGTGAGCGACAAGGGCGCGCTCGATGGCCTGAGCGACGCCGCGATCGCCGCCGCCGCCGAGGCGGCCCGCCAGCGGAAGCTCGAGGGCAAGTGGGTGCTGCCGCTGCAAAACACGACCCAGCAACCCGCCCAGGCCTCGCTCCGCAACCGGGCGCTGCGGCAACGGCTGTTCGTCGCGTCCACGACCCGCGCCGAGCGCGGCGACTCGAACGACACGCGGGAGATCGTCAAGCGGCTGGCCCAGCTCCGTGCCGAGCGCGCCCAGTTGCTCGGCTTCCCGAGCCTCGCCGCCTACGTCCTCGACGACCAGATGGCGAAGACACCTGACGCAGCGATGACGCTGCTCACCGATCTGGTGCCGGCGGCGACGGCGCAGGCCCACCGCGAAGCGACGAAGCTGCAGGCCATGATCGACGCCCAGCACGGCGGCTTCAAGCTCGCCCCCTGGGACTGGCAGTACTACGCCGAGCAGGTGCGCAAGGCGGACTACGCGCTGGACGAGTCGCAGCTCGCGCCCTACTTCGAGCTCGATCGCGTGCTGCGGGACGGCGTCTTCTTCGCCGCGAACCGGCTGTACGGCCTGACCTTCAAGCCGCGCACGGACCTTCCGGTGTACCGTCCCGAAGTCCGGGTGTTCGAGGTGTTCGACGCCGACGGCACGTCACTCGCCCTCTGGTACTGCGACTACTTCAAGCGCGACAACAAGAGCGGCGGCGCGTGGGAAGACTCGTTCGTGGACGGCGCCGGAGTGCTCGGTACCAAGCCCGTCGTCTTTAACGTCGCAAACTTCACCAAGCCCGCCCCGGGTCAGCCGGCCCTGCTGCGGTACGACGACGTGAAGACGATGTTCCACGAGTTCGGGCACGCGCTGCACGCCATGCTCACGCGCGTCGAGTACCCGCGGCTCGCCGGCACCAACGTGCCGACGGATTTCGTGGAGTTCCCCTCGCAGTTCAACGAGCACTGGGCGCTCGAGCCCACTGTCCTGGCACACTACGCGAAGCATTACCAGACCGGGCAGCCGATGCCGCGGGCGCTGGTCGACAAGATCAAACGGGCCCGTACCTTCGATCAGGGATTCGCCACCACCGAGTACGTCGCCGCCGCGCTGCTCGACATGGCGTGGCACACCTTGCCGGTGGGGCCGGAACAGCGGGATATCGACGCCTTCGAGGCCCAGGCGCTCAAGCGGTTCGGCGTCGACGTGCCCGAGGTGCCACCGCGCTATCGCACCAACTACTTCGCGCACATCTGGAACGGCGGGTACTACGCCGGCTACTACGCGTACCTGTGGAGCGAGGTGCTGGACGACGACGCCTACGCCTGGTTCACCGAGCATGGGGGTATGACGCGGGCCAACGGCCGGCCCTTCCGCGATATGATCCTGTCGAGGGGAGGCACGGGCGACATGGGCGCGCTGTATCGCGCGTTCCGCGGCCGCGATCCGAACGTGGGGCCGCTGCTCGAGGAACGGGGACTGCGGACGGAGCGAACGGTCCGGTGAGGTAGCGCGTGTCCGGCCTGACGGTCAGGAGCCGGAAGGACAAGCCGCGGCTCGGGCCTGCGACGCCGGACACCGATCCCGGTTATCCAATGAGAAACGCCCCCTCGGAGGCCGTCCATGCTGCTCGCGGTGCTGCTGCAGGCCTCGGCCCCCGACTCCAGTGCTTTGCGCCACCCCAACGGCGTCGTGCCCCCGGTCGCGACGGCGGTGCGCGCCGGGCGCGCGCCCGTGGTGGACGGCCGTCTCGACGACGCGGCGTGGGCGCTGGCCACTCCGGTCACCGCTCTCACCCAGAGCGACCCCAAGGAAGGGCAGCCGGCGACCGAGCGTACCGAGGTGCGCTTTGTCTACGACGGTGACGCGCTCTACATCGGGGCGCGGATGTTCGATCGCGAGCCGCGGAAGATCGCGCACCACCTCGGCCGGCGTGACTCGTTCACGCAGAGCGACGATATCCGGATCCTGCTGGACAGTTATCACGACCACCGCACGGCGTTTCGGTTCATCGTCACGCCAGACGGGGTGCGCGGCGATCTGCAATTCGGGGACGACGGCAACTTCGCGGACGACTCGTGGGACCCCGTATGGGAAGCCGCCGCGCACGTCGATTCGCTTGGGTGGACCGCCGAGATGCGAATTCCGTTTTCACAACTACGCTTCTCGCACGCCCGCGACCAGGTGTGGGGGCTCCGGATCGTGCGGACGATCCTTCGCAAGAACGAGACGGACATCTTCCCGTTCGTCCACAAGACCGACGGCGGCTTCGTGTCGCGGTTCGCGCACCTCGTGGGCCTCCGCGACCTCGGCGACCCCAGGCACGTCGAGTTGCTCCCCTACACCCTGGCGAGTGGCACCTACCAGACCGACATCCCCGGCGACCCGTTCGCCCCCGCGAGCGACTACACCGGGAAAGCCGGGCTCGACCTCAAGTACGGCATCACCTCGAACCTCACTCTGGACGCGACCCTCAACCCCGACTTCGGACAAGTCGAGATCGATCCAGCGTTCGTGAACCTCTCGGCGTTCGAGCAGTTCCTCCCCGAGCGCCGGCCGTTTTTCGTGGAGGGCGCCGACATCTTCAACTTCGGTGGGGGCTCGGGCGGGTTCCTGCAGTTCGGCAACGCGCCACAATTCTTCTACTCCCGGCGCATCGGGCGGGCCCCGGAGGGCTCGCCGACGTCGTCGGGGCAGTTCGTCGACATGCCGCAACACACGACGATCCTCGGCGCAGCGAAGCTCACG
>QHTP01000123.1 GCA_003220855.1 Gemmatimonadota bacterium | reverse complement strand
TCGTGCTCGCGGGCATCGACATGGATTTTCGCGGCCTGCCCTTCGGTCCGATGCCCACGCTCCTGGCGGTCGCCGAGATCGTGGACAAGCTGCAGGCGATTTGCGTGGTGTGCGGAGGGCCGGCGAGCCGTAACCAGCGCCTCGTGAATGGCAAGCCCGCGCCGTGGGAAAGCCCCACGATCATGGTGGGAGGACGGGAGTCGTACGAGGCGAGATGCCGGCATTGTCACCGAGTGCCGAGGGCCGATGAAGACCAGACGGCGTTGCTCTGATGCTAAACGTCGCCCTCACCGGCAACATCGCAGCGGGAAAGTCCACCGTCGTCGATCTGTTCCGTCGCTGGGGCGCGACGATCATCGACGCCGACGAGCTGGCGCGCCAGGCCCAGGCCCCGGGGGGAGCGGTGCTGGCCGCGATCGCGCAGCGTTTCGGCGCCGATGTGCTCACGGCCGATGGCTCGCTCGATCGAGTCGCGCTGCGTGGCAAGGTCATGGGCGATCAGGCGGCGCTCGACGCCCTCAACGCCATCGTCCACCCGGCCGTGCGCCGCCGCCGCGACGAGCTGGTGCGCGAAGCCGCCGAGCGCGGCGACGTCCTGGTCGTGAACGACATCCCGCTGCTGTTCGAGGTGCTCGACCCCGCGCAATTCGACGCGGTGGTGCTGGTGGATGCGAGCGTCGCGCTGCGGCGTACCCGTTTGCGCGCCACGCGGGGTCTCTCGAATGAAGAGGCGGACCGGATGATCACGGCGCAGATGCCGGCCGAGCGCAAGCGGGCACAGAGCAACTTCACGATCGAGAACGAGCGCTCGTTGCGGACCCTGGAGCGGAACGCCCGGAAAGTGTTCGAGCAGCTGCGCCGCCGCGCGGCCGCGGCCGCGCTCGGCCACCCCGCCCGCTCACTGCTGCTCGTCGCACCCCCGTCGGACGCCCGGCACCCCGCGCTGCACGCGATCGACGCCCGCTACAGCGATGCCGGACTCGCCGTGCGCCGCGTGACCGACAGTCCCGCGGCCCTCGAGAAAACGCTGGAGCGGCCGGACGAGCGCCCGGACGCCATCGTCGCCGCCCCCGCGGCCGCCCCCGCCGCCGAGCAGGCCTGGACGCGCGCCGGTCGCCCCGGGGTGCTCGCCTATTTGTCCGACGACCCGGACCCCGTGGCGGTGCGACTCGATCTGCGCCCGTGGGGCTATGAGCGGTTGCGTCTGATGGAGCCCGGCGCCGCCGGGTTGGCGCCGCGACCGGATCTGTTTCCGTCGGCCAACCCGTTGGGTTGACAGAGGTTTCGCGCTCCGGTAACCTTCGCCGCGACCTCCCACGCCCCGCGAGCGAGCGACCCCGCATGGCGAACGTCCCGTCCG
Source organism: Gemmatimonadota bacterium (assembly GCA_003220855.1). GTDB lineage: Bacteria > Gemmatimonadota > Gemmatimonadetes > Gemmatimonadales > GWC2-71-9 > AG41. Next base: position 15,864 of record QHTP01000123.1, on the reverse strand, counting down.
ACCTGCGTTACAGTGAAGACCATGAGTACGTCAAGCGCTCGGGCGACGGTGCGATCGTGCACGTCGGTATCACCGACTATGCGCAGGGAGAGCTCGGCGACGTCGTCTACGTCGACCTCCCCAAGGTGGGCGCGACGTTCGGGCGCCGCGACGTGTTCGGCACGATCGAGGCGGTGAAGGCCGTATCGGAGCTGTACGCGCCGGTGGCGGGCACGGTCACCGAGGTAAACGCGGCCCTCGAGGGCGATCCGGCGCTCGTGAACCGCGATCCCTACGGCGCGGGGTGGATGATCAAGCTGCGCGTGAAGAGCCCAGCGGACATCGATCAACTGCTCACCAGCGAGGCGTACAAGAAGCAAATCGGGCAATGACGCCGTCAGGTAGCGCACGCACGCTCACGATTACATTCCATGGGCACGCCTGCTTCACCGTCGAAGGGGACGGGCGTCGCCTTGTGCTGGACCCGTTCCTGACGGGCAATCCCGCCGGCACTCTCGCGTGAGGAGCGACCCGGTCCCTCCGTCCATGTCCAGCGTACGCGCTTCCCTCGCCCCCGCCGACCGTTTCGTGACGCGCCACATCGGCCCCAGTCCCGACGAGACGCGGGGTATGCTGGCTACGCTGGGGTACGAGTCGCTCGACGCGTTCATCGACGCCGTCGTGCCCGCCGACATCCGCCTGCGGCGGCCGCTGGCGCTGCCGCCCGGGCGCACCGAGCGCGAGGTGCTGCAGGCGCTGCGGGGACTGGCCGCGCAAAACCAACTGTTCCACTCCTACATCGGGATGGGGTACTACCACTCGTTCACACCGCAGGTGATCCAGCGCAACATCGTCGAGAACCCGGGCTGGTACACGGCCTACACGCCCTACCAGCCCGAGATCGCGCAAGGCCGGCTGGAAGCGCTGCTGAACTTCCAGACGATGGTCTCCGATCTGACCGCCCTGCCGATCGCGAACGCCTCGCTGCTCGATGAAGCCACGGCCGCGGCGGAGGCGATGCACCTGACCGAAGCCGTGGTGGCCGTGCCCGCGGGGAGCACGCCCCTGTTCCTGATCGCCGAAGGGTGTCACCCACAGACCATCGCCGTCGTGCGCACGCGGGCCGAGGCGCGTGGCGTGCAGACGGTGGTCGCCGATCCTCACGAATTCGACTTCCGGCCGGGGGTGATCGGCGCGCTGCTGCAGTATCCCACCACGGACGGCAAGATCGAAGATTATCGCGCATTCTGTGACCGGGCCCATGCCGCGGGCGCGCTCGTGACCGCGGCGACGGACCTGCTCGCGCTCACGCTGCTGACGCCGCCCGGCGAGTGGGGGGCCGACATCGCCGTCGGCAACTCCCAGCGGTTCGGCGTCCCGATGGGCTACGGGGGCCCGCACGCCGCGTTCTTCGCGACCCGCGAGGAGCACAAGCGCCACGTCCCCGGCCGCATCATCGGTGTGTCGAAGGACGCCGCCGGCCGGCCGGCGCTGCGCATGGCGCTCCAGACCCGCGAGCAGCACATCCGCCGCGAGAAGGCCACGTCGAACATCTGCACCGCGCAGGTGCTGCTCGCCGTGATGGCGAGCATGTACGCCGTGTACCACGGGCCCGAGGGCTTGCGCCGCATCGCCGAGCGCGTCCACACGCTGGCCGTGCTGCTCGGCCAGGCGCTTACGCGCCTCGGCTACCGCGTGGTCCACTCGTCGTTCTTCGATACCCTCAGCATCGAAGTCGAGTCGTGGGCGCAGCCGCGCCTGATCGACGCCGCGCGCGCCCGCCGCATCAACCTGCGCGTGGCCTCGCCCACGCGCGTCGGCATCTCGCTCGACGAGGGCACGACCCTGGGCGACCTCGCGGACCTGGTCACCGCATTCTCGCTCAACGAGGTGCTGCCGTTCATGGTCGAGGATCTCGGCGCCAAGGCCGACGCCGCGATCCCCGCGACGCTGCGCCGCACGTCGCCCTATCTGACCCATCCAGTATTCCACCGCTATCGGTCCGAGACGGAGATGCTGCGCTACATCAAGCGGCTCGAGGCGCGCGACCTCTCGCTCACCTCGGCCATGATCCCGCTCGGCTCCTGCACGATGAAGCTCAACGCCACCACCGAGATGGTCCCGATCTCCTGGCGCGAGTTCAACCGGCTGCATCCGTTCGCGCCACGTGAGCAGGCCACCGGCTACCGCATCCTGTTCCGCCAGCTCGAGGACATGCTCGCGGAGATCACCGGGTTCCCGAAGGTGTCACTGCAGCCCAACTCCGGCGCGCAGGGCGAGTTCACCGGGCTGCTCGTGATCCGTGCCTATCACCGGTCGCGCGGCGAGGGGCACCGGACGACGTGCCTCATTCCCACCTCGGCGCACGGCACCAATCCGGCGAGCGCGGTGCTGGCCGGCCTCCGCGTCGTGCCGGTGCGCGCCGACGAGCGGGGCAACATCGACCTCGCCGATCTGCGCGCCAAGGCCGCCGAACACCGGGACACGCTCGCCGGGCTGATGGTGACCTACCCGTCGACGCACGGCGTCTTCGAGACGTCGATCCGCCAGATCTGCGAGATCGTGCACGCGCAAGGCGGGCAGGTGTACATGGACGGCGCGAACATGAACGCTCAGGTGGGCCTGGTCCGCCCCGCCGACATCGGCGCCGATGTGTGCCACTTGAACCTCCACAAGACGTTCTGCATTCCGCACGGCGGCGGCGGCCCCGGGATGGGGCCGATCTGCGTCGCCCCGCACCTCGCGCCGTTTCTTCCCGACCACCCCGTCGTGCCGCTGCGCCAGCAGCAGCCGTGCGGCACGGTGGCGGCCGCACCGTGGGGCAGCGCCTGGATCCTGCCGATCTCCTGGGCCTACATCGCGCTCATGGGACGCGAGGGCCTCGTCGAGGCGACCAGAATGGCGATCCTCAACGCCAACTACGTCGCGCGCCGGCTCGCCCAGTCGTACCCACTGCTCTACGCGGGGGAGCACGGCCTCGTCGCACACGAGTGCATCATCGACTGCCGCCCGTTCAAAGCATCGGCCGGGATCGAAGTGGAAGACATCGCCAAGCGGATCATCGATTACGGCTTCCACCCCCCCACGGTCTCGTTCCCGGTTCCGGGGACCCTGATGATCGAGCCCACGGAAAGCGAAGCAAAAGAAGAACTCGACCGCTTCTGCGACGCGCTGATCGCCATCCGCGAGGAAATTCGCGAGGTCGAGCAGGGCAGGCAACCGCGCGGCAACAACCTGCTCACCAACGCGCCGCACACGCTGGAGGACGTGATCGCCGACGGCTGGGCGCGCGCGTATTCGCGCGAGCGCGCGGCGTTCCCGGCGGCGTGGACCCGGCAGCACAAGGTGTGGCCCTCGGTGGGCCGGGTGGACGGCGCGTACGGCGACCGGAACCTGGTGTGCGTGTGTCCGCCGATGGAGAGCTACGCGCTTGCTGCTGACTGAGAGGCCCCCCCGGCCGAGCACCCTCACGTGGCAGCTGCTGATGGAGCCGCACGGTCGTTCGGGCGCCGAGAACATGGCCATCGACGCGGCGCTGCTGGAGCGAGCCGACGCGACGGACGACGCGTTCCTGCGGCTCTATCGGTTCGCGAGCACGAGGTGACCTATGCCGTCGCCGCCCCGATCGCGATGTTCGGCGGCCTGCGCGAGGCCTACCACGCGATCCACGCACGCCTCGCCGCGGCGCTGCACGCCCTAGGGGCGGACGCCGCGCTCGCGTCCGACCGCGAGACCGCCGATCCGCCGGACCGCCCCGGACCCTGCTTCGCGCGCTCCGTCGGCGGGGAGATCCTCGTCGGCGGGCGGAAGCTCGTCGGCTCCGCGCAGGCGCGCCGGGGTGCGGCGTTCCTGCAACACGGGTCGATTCTGCTGGAGGGGTCGCAGGAGGTCATTACAGGCGTGAGCCGCGAGTCGCGAGCCGCGAGCAGTGCGACCACGCTCTCGGCGGAGTTGGGACGGCGCGTGACGTGGGACGAAGTTGCCGATGCAGTCGTGCGGGCGTGGGGCGACGACTGCGCCTCCCCCAACCTCCACCAACCTCCACCGACCTCCATCACCTTGTTCTCAAACCCCGCCTGGACCTGGCGCCGCTAACGAGCCCGTGGAATCTTAGGGCGCCATGCCGACCACCCGACCGTCCTCCCGGCTTCCCGCCGCCGCGGCGCTCGCGGCCCTGCTGCTCATCGCCGGTTGCGCCCGCAAGGGCGGCTGCACGGGCGACTACTGCGGCACGCTCGTCATCGCGGGCGCGGGGGAGCCCGACATCCTGGTCCCGCCCGTGACCTCGCTCTCGCCATCGCGCGACGTGATCGAGCAGCTCTTCCTCAAGCTCGCCGACCTCGGGCTGTCGGGCAACACGATCGGCGACGAAGACTTCCAGCCGCTACTCGCCGAGCGCTGGGAGTGGGACACGCCCACCACCCTCGTGTTTCACCTCGATCCGCGCGCCCGCTGGCAAGACGGGCGCGCGGTCACCGCGGCGGACGTCGCGTTCACATACGACATCTATACGGACTCGCTGGTGAACTCGCCCGTCCGGCCGACTCTGCGGCAGATCGCGGCGGTCACGACGCGCGATTCGCTCACGGTCGTGTTCCGGTTCCGGCAGCGCTATCCCGAGATGTTCTACGACGCGGTGTACCACATGCGCATCATGCCGTCGCACCTGTTGCGCGAGGTGCCGCGGAGCCAGTGGCGCACGGCCGTATTCGGACGCGCGCCGGTGGGCGACGGACCGTATCGCTTCGTCGCCTGGCGGTCGGGCGAGAGCCTCGAGCTGGCGGCCGATTCCACATTCTTCCTCGGCCGTCCCCACCTGCGGCGCCTCGTCTGGCGTTTCACGCCCGACCAGCAGGTCGCCGTGACCCAGTTGATCGCGGGTGATGCCGACGCCGTTGAGGTCCTGATCACGCCCGACAACCGGGACCGGGTGCGGGCGGACACCCAGCTCGCGATCTATCCCTACAAGGGCGTGGCCTACGGCTACCTCTGGTTCAATTTCGCCGCGCCCGGAGACACCACGCAGCCGCACCCGCTGTTCGGCGACCGCGAGCTGCGCCGCGCCCTGGTGATGACCGTGGATCGCGGCGGCCTGTTGCGCAACGTGTTCGGCGACATGGCCAAGGTCCCGCCCGGCCCCATGTCGCAGATCTTCTCGATCTGGGACCCCGAGACCCGGGAGCTCCCGCACGACAGCGCTCGTGCCGCCCGCACGCTGACGCGGCTGGGTTGGACCGACTCGGACGGCGACGGGATCCGCGACCGCGACGGGCATCCGCTCGCCTTCCGGCTGCTCGTCCCCACGACCAGCGCGCCGCGCCGCCAGTACGCGCGTCTCCTGCAAGAGCAGTTTCGCGCGATGGGAGTCGACGTCCAGCTCGACGAGGTCGACTTCAGCGTGTTCAACGAGCGCGCGCATGCCGGCCGGTTCGACGCGATGCTGAACACCGTCAACACCGACCCGACACCGTCGTCGGGCGTTCCCCAATCGTGGACACGGGCGGGGTTCGGCGGCCTCAACTACGGCCGCTACGAGAACCCCGCGTTCGCGCGGCTCGTGGACCGTGCCGTCACGTCGGTGCGCGGCCGGGACGAGGCCAAGCGCACCTGGCGCGCCGCGATTGAGGTCCTGAACCAGGACGCCCCCGCGATCTTTCTCTTCGCCACCGAAAACGCCGCGGCCGTGCACCGGCGCGTCGCGGACGTGCGGATCCGGCCGGACTCGTGGCTCGCGCTGGTCCGCACGTGGCGCATTCCCGCTGATCGCCTGACGGATCGAGATCGCGTGGAGCGCTAGGTGGCGGCGTGGTTGGTGCGGCGGCTCGCCGCGTCGATCGCCATCGTCTGGGCGGTCGTCACGCTCACCTTCCTCATCGTTCACCTGGCCCACGGGTCCCCCTGCGGGCAGCCGGACGGTCTGCCGGTCTCTCCCGCGATCTGCGCGGATCTGACCCGGCGGTTCGGCCTCGACAAGCCGATCTCGACTCAGTACTACAAGTACCTGGGCGCCTTGCTCCACGGCGATCTGGGTTGGTCGATCGCGCTGCAGCGCCCGGTCGCGGCCGCGCTCGCCGAGGCGCTGCCGAACACCTTCGCGCTGGCGCTTACGGCGCTGATCCTCGATTTCGCGCTCGGCGTCGCCCTCGGCGTCTATCAGGCCGCCCGCGAGCGCCGCTTCGGCGACATCGCCCTCGGCAACGTCGCGCTGTTCGTGAACTCGATGCCCACGTTCTGGCTCGTTCTCTGTCCCCAGGTGCACGCGTTCTCCTGCGTCGCCGACTTCGCGTGGCACCTGACCCTCCCCGCGCTCACGCTCGGGCTGGTGGGGGCGGCGGGCACGGCGCGCTACCAGCGAGCGGCGATGCTCGAGGTGGTGCGCCAGGATTTCGTGCGCACCGCACGCGCCAAGGGGCTGCGGGAGCGACGCGTGCTGCTGCGGCACGCGCTCCGGAACGCGCTGCTTCCCCTCATCACGCTCTTCGGACTCACGTTCCCGTTCCTGCTCACGGGCGCGGTGCTGGTCGAAACCGTGTTCGCGTGGCCCGGCATGGGCCGCCTGGCGGTGACGGCGATCCTGCAGCGCGATTACCCCATCGTCACCGCGGCGGCGCTCGTCGCCAGCGTGATGGTCGTGCTCGGGAATCTCCTGGCCGACGCGCTGTACGGGGTCGCCGATCCGCGCATCCGCGTGCGCGCGACGTGAACGTCTGGAACTGGCTCGCGGTCGGCGGTGCCGCCGTGCTCGCGCTGGTCGTGGTCGCCGAGATCCGGCGTCGCACGGGGGCCCGTGCTTCTGGTCGGCGCTTCTTTCGGCACCCCACCGCCGCTCCGGCCGTGTTCGTGCTCGCCTTCTTCGTGACGGTCGCGCTCGCCGCGCCGCTCGTCACGCCCTACCAGCCGTACTTCCAGATCGACATCGCCCGGCTCGCCAACCACCCGCCCTCGACACAAAACCCGCTCGGCACCGACCCGCTCTCGCGAGACGTATGGAGCCGGCTGGTCTACGGGGCGCGCATTTCGCTCGGCATCGGGGCGATTGCCATGCTGGTCGCCGTGACCACCGGGGTCGTGGTGGGCGGTGTGGCCGGCTACTTCCGCCGCTGGGTGGACGCGACGCTGATGCGGCTCGTGGACGTCGGGCTCGCCATGCCGCGCATGTTCATGCTCTTGATGGTCGTGGCCCTGTGGGAGCACGTGCCGCTCGCGGTGCTCGTGCTGCTCATCGGGTTGACGGGGTGGTTCGGCACCAGCCGATTGGTGCGCGCCGAGGTACTGAGCGTGCGGGAGCGTGAATTCGTCGCGGCGGCGCGCGCGCTCGGGGCCGAGCCGGGGCGCGTCATCTTCCGCCACGTCCTTCCCAACGCCGCCGCCCCGATCATCGTGTCGGCGGCACTCGGCATCGGCAACGTGATGCTACTCGAGGCCGGGCTGTCGTTTCTCGGCCTGGGCGTGCCCTCTCCCGCGCCCAGCTGGGGGAACATGATCGCCGATGGCTTCCCGAAGATGGCGGTGGCCCCGTGGTGCGCGACGTTCCCCGGGCTCGCCATCTCGCTCGTCGTCATGGCCCTCAACGCCGTGGGCGACGCGCTGCGCGACGCGCTCGATCCCCGCAAGGAGACGGCATGACCGAGCCGCTGCTGCGCGTGCGGGACCTGAAGACCTACTTCGTCACCGAGCACGGGAGCGGCACCGCGCGCGCCGTCGACGGCGTCTCGTTCGACCTCCACGCGGGCGAGACGCTCGGCCTCGTCGGGGAGTCGGGGTGTGGGAAGACCGTCACGTCTCTGTCGGTGCTGCGGCTCATCCCCGAGCCCCCCGGGCACATCCGGCCCGGGAGCTTCATCGAGTTCGCGGGACGCAACCTGCTGACGCTCGCCCCCCGCGAGCTGCGCGCCATCCGGGGGAACCAGATCGCGATGATCTTCCAGGAGCCGATGACGTCGCTCAACCCCGTGTTCACGGTGGGGTACCAGATCGCTGAAGCGGCCATCGTACACCAGCGGCTGTCCCGTCGCGCCGCGCGCACCCGCGCGATCGAGATGCTCAAGCTCGTGGGCATTCCCGATCCCGCGCAGGGGGTAGATCACTATCCCCACCAGATGAGCGGCGGCATGCGCCAGCGGGTGATGATCGCGATGGCCCTGGTGTGCCACCCGAAGGTGCTCATCGCCGACGAGCCGACCACCGCGCTCGACGTCACGATACAGGCGCAGATTCTCGAGCTGCTCGAGCGCCTGCAGGCGGAGCTCGGGATGGCGATCATGCTCATCACTCACGACCTCGGCGTGGTGGCGGGAAGCGCGGACCGCGTCGTCGTGATGTACGCGGGCCAGGTGGTGGAGCAAGCGCCCACACCCGAGCTGTTCGCGCGCCCGCTCCATCCCTATACCGAAGGACTGCTGGCCTCCGTGCCGCGGCTCGACGCACCGCCGGCGCGCGCCCGCGGCCGGCTGCACGGCATCCCAGGTCAGGTGCCGGCCGCCAGCGACTGGCCGGGCGGCTGCCGCTTTCACCCGCGCTGCCCATACGCCTGGGACCGCTGCCGCGACGAGGAGCCACCGCTGCTCGATGCGGGCGCCGGCGAGCCCGGCACTCACACGGTTCGCTGTTGGCTCCTCACCGAGCCGCAACGCCGCACGGCGCGCGCCCCCCTTCCGTGACGTCGTCCGCCGCCGCGCTCGTCGACGTGCAGGGGCTGGTCAAGCACTTCCCCGGCGAGCGGGGCGCTTTCGGGCTGGGGCGCCCGCGGGCCGTGGTACGGGCCGTGGACGACGTGTCGTTCGCGATCGCCTCCGGCCAGACGCTCGGCCTGGTGGGCGAATCGGGATGCGGCAAGTCCACGGTGGGGCGCACCATCCTCCGCCTGATCGAGCCGGACGCCGGGCGGGTGGCGATCGACGGGGTGAACGTGCTGACGCTCGGGGGGCGCGAGCTGCGGGCGCTGCGGCGCCGCATGCAGATCGTGTTCCAGGATCCCTACGGGTCGCTCAATCCGCGCCTCACGGTGCGCCAGACCCTGGCCGAGCCGCTGGCGATCCATCACCTGGCCGCGGGAGCCGACGCCGGGCGCCGCATCGCGGCGCTGCTCGAGGAAGTCGGGCTCGACCCCGGCTTCGCGAAGAGCTATGCGCACGAGCTCTCGGGCGGGCAGCGGCAGCGCGTCGGGATCGCACGCGCGCTCTCGGTCGAGCCGCAGTTCCTCGTGCTCGACGAGCCCGTGAGCGCGCTCGACGTGTCGGTCCAGGCGCAGGTCCTGAACCTGCTCGCCGACCTGCAGCAGCGGCGGCGCCTCACCTATCTCTTCATCGCCCACGACCTCGCGGTGGTGAAGCACGTCGCCGACCACGTCGCGGTGATGTATCTGGGCAAGATCGTGGAACGGGCGCCCGGCCCGCAGCTGTACGCCGCGCCGCGGCACCCCTACACCACGTCGCTCCTCTCCGCCGTGCCGGTGCCCGATCCGAAAGCGCAACGCCCGCGTATCGTCCTCACGGGCGACGTGCCGTCGCCCGCGCAGCCACCACCCGGCTGCCCGTTTCACCCCCGCTGCCCGCACCCCAAGAAGGACGCGCGCTGTCGCACCGAGCCCCCGGCGCTGCGCGAGGTCGCGCCGGGTCAGCTCGCCGCCTGCCATTACGCCGAGGAGCCCTTGTGAACGGTCGCTGGAGCGCCATGCTGCGCGACGCTCAATTCTGGGTACCCGTCGCCGTGCTGATCGGCGGCCTCGTGGTACTCGTATGGATTCGATAGCGCCCGCGCTCGACTCGTCCCGCCTGCGCCGCTTGCAGCTCGCCGGCGTCGCCAGCGGCTTCACCGCCGGCGCCTGGCTCGGGGCCGCCGAGGCGCCCACCAAGATGGTCGTGCTCGGTCTGTCGCCCGTCGTGATCTCACTCGCGATGGTGGCGGGCGTGTTCCTGGCGCGCTGGAGTCTCCCGGCCTTGTTGCGGGGAACGACGGCGATCGGGGCCGACGTGCGGCAGGCGCCCCACCTTGTCGTCTGGGCCATTCTGGCCGGGTGCCTGTGGGCCGTCGCCAACACACTCACCATCTACGCGATCAAGGACATCGGCTTGAGCGTCGCGTTCCCCCTGTGGAACGCCAACAGCCTGCTCGGCATCCTGTGGGGCGCCGTCTTTTTCAACGAGCTGCGTGGGGCGGGCTGGTCCCGCGTCGTCGCCGTGCTCGGCGGCGCGGCGGTGATGTGTGCCGGCGCCACCCTCCTGGCGGTCGCGTCGGCCGCGCAGGCGCCCGCGGGGCACGCGACACGCGGCGTCGCGGCGGCCCTGGCGGCGGGGGCGCTGTGGGGCACCATGTACATCCCCTACCGCAAGGCATACCTCACGGGCATGAATCCGCTCGCGTTCGTCACGTTCTTCACCGTCGGTGAGCTCGGCATGATGTCGGCGCTCGCGCTCGCCGACCGCGGCGGCGGCGCCGCGCTCGTCGCCGAGCTCAGCGGGGCACGGGACGTACTGTTCTGGCTGCTGCTCGGGGGTTTCGTGTGGGTCGTGGGGGACCTGTTCCAGCAGTTTGCCGCGAAGTACGTGGGGATCAGCCGAGGGATCCCGTTGTCGAACACGAACCAGCTGTGGGGCCTCGTGTGGGGCCTGCTCGTATTCGGTGAGCTGCACGGCGGCGCGCGGGCCACGTACGCGCAAGTGATCGGCGGCTCGCTCCTGATGGCGCTCGGCGCCGCCCTCATCGCGCTCGCCTCCGCGACCGGTGCCGAGCACCGGCGCTGGCAGGAAGCCGCGGCGCGCGAGGGGCGGCGCTACGGCATCGACCCCGCCATCGTCCGCGCGGGGCTGGCGGGTGAGAGCACCGGCGGTCCGGCGCGGCGGCGGACCTGGCTCGACTGGGCCCTCGTGACCGGTGCCACGGCAGTGTTCGTCGGCCTGGGACTCGTTGCCCGGGTTCCCGATTTGCGGCTGGGCTGGGGCTGGGTCGCGGGCCTCACGGTCGCGATGCTCGCGCTGCTCGGGGGCACCGGGGTCCTGCTGTGGCGGACCACGCGATTCAACTGACGAACGGGCTCGCCCAACGGCACGCTCCGCCTTGCGTCATTTCGATGCTGCTGATCCACAAGTCATCGGCGACTTGCTGTCGCTCTTGGTGAAACCCCGGGCTTGCGCCGTACACCTCGTCGTCATGGATCCCGAGACGCGCGCGACGGGGCGAGAGCATCAACGCACGCCGCCCATGAGCCGCTTGACGGGTGTGACGATCGCGAACGCCACCAACGAGGCGCCGATGCACACGGCACCCACCACGCCGAAGAGTTGCGGCAACGGGGCCGTCGAGATGAACCCCGCGGCGTATCCGGCGACCTTGTTGCCGACCGAATCGGCGAGGAACCACAGGCCGAGCATCATCCCGACGATCCTCACGGGCGCGAGCTTGGTGAACACCGACAGGCCTACAGGGGAAATACTCAGCTCGCCAAGCTCTTGAATGAAGTAGCAGCCGATGAGCCAAAACGGAGAGACGCGGAGCCCGGGCGTCCCCTGGATCGCGCCTGCCGGGATCAGGAGGAACAAGAACGACAGGCCGACGAAAAACAGGCCGAAGGCGAACTTGGTGGGCGTCGTCGGCTCATACTTGCCGAGGCGGATCCACAGCCAGGCGAACGCGGGGGCCAAGATGATCACGAAGATTGCCTGGACCGAGACGTACCAGCTCGACGGGAACTCGAATCCCAGGATCTGCAGTGTGGTATAACGGTCGCCGAACAGATTCAGGCTCGACCCCGCCTGCTCGTAGGCGCCCCAAAAGATCGCGGCGAGCACGAAAAACACTGCCATCGCTGCGATCCGCTTCCACTCCGCGACCGTGAATCCAATGAAACCTCCCGATGATGGGGCGGCGGCCGCTGCAGCGGGTCTCGGCCGGCGGGCCAGTCGTTCGATCGCGGGTTGCAGGCGACGACGCCCTAGGGCGTATTGCACCAGTCCCAGCGACATTCCCACCCCGGCGCAGGCAAAACCCAAGTGCCAATCCACCTTTTGGGCCAGCCATCCGGCGATGAGGGGGCCGATGAACGCGCCGAGGTTGATCCCCATGTAGAAGATGGAGAAACCCGCGTCCCGTCGCGTGTCCGCCGGGTCGTACAGCGCGCCGACGATGCCGCTGACGTTGGGCTTGAGCAGCCCCGTGCCGATGACGATCAGCGACAGGCCGACATAGAAGAAGGGCAGCGGGTGGAACGCGAGCGTGAAGTGCCCCAACGCGATGATGATGCCGCCGATCAGGACGCTGCGGTACTGTCCCAACCACCAGTCGGCGACGATGCCGCCGACGATGGCAGCCGCCCAGACCCCCGCAGTGTAGTTCCCGTAGATTCGGCCGGCGTGCTTGTCGTCGAACCCGAGGGCGTGGACCATGTAGAGAATGAGGAACGCCCGCATCCCGTAGTAGCTGAAGCGCTCCCACATCTCGGTGAAGAACAGCGTGGACAGGCCGCGGGGATGGCCGAACCAGCCGGCGTCGGCCATCACTCGAAGAGCTCGTTCTGCTCCACCGGCACGGGCGTTTGGGGGGCGCGCAGCAGGTCCCCCATCCGCTGCTCCCATTGCTCGACGTCGAAGTGATCCTCGTTCTGCAGGGCCCGGCGCAGCACGGGTGAAAACTCGTGGAACGCCGCGAGCAGCTCGGTGACTGCCTCCCGCACGGCCTGCGCCTGGAAGCCGCCTTCGGTCGCCCCCATGTCGTCGAGAATGCTCTGCTCGGTACGCGACGCGATGATCGGCTCCACGCGGCCCTCCACGAACACGTTGGTCCGCCGTTTGGGCCCGCGATCCTCCTCGATCGGCATCAGCCCGATGATGGCGTCCGAGCGCCAATACTTGCCGTACCCGAGAAACACCATGCGGTCGCGCTTGATATCCATCGTGCCTCCGGTGCGCCGCCCGTCGGCGGTCCGTTGTCCGGGGCCGAACGCCTCGCGGAACCACTCCAGCATCCGGCGGACCACGCTCATGGCCGGCGTCGCTAGTCTTTCTTCATCTTCTTCTTGAGCTCTCGCAGCTGGCGGTCGGCCGCCGCTTCTCGCCCGGCGCGATCGAGCCGGGACTTGAGGAGCTCGTCCCCCGGGTCCGCCCCGGGGCGCGAGCCGCCCGCCGCCTGCAGGTCGCGCCACGCCCGCTCCGCGGACCGCTCCGCCTCGGTGAGCGGACGGTCCTGCTCCGCACGCGCCAGCTGCGCCTGCATATCCCCCAGCTCCCGCTCGTACAGGGCGAGCTCGTCCCGGAGCGCTGCCAGCTTCTTGTCGAGCACGCCCGCGCGCTCCCGGTGCTTTGCCGCGAAACGCCCCGCTACCGCGACGGTCTCCGCATCCTGGATCTCGGACGCGAGCCGGCCGCGCCGCTCCGCGTCGGCGAGCCGCTGGCGCTCTTGGGCGAGGTCGCGTTCGGTCCGCACGACCGCGTCGCGCGTCTCGACCACCGCGACCTTGGCTTCGACCACGGCTTCCCGCATCTGCCGCGCCAGGTCGCGCAGATCTCCCGGCGGCGTCGCCGCGTCGAGGGCGGCACGCAGGCTATCCCGCAGGCGCTCGAACATGGGAGCTAGCTTTTCCGGACCGTCTTGGCGAAGAACGGCGAGAGCACCTGCTCCACCGCGCGCGACCGGCACTGGGGGCAGGCGGGCGGCGTGCGGCCGTGCTCTTCGATCTCCTCTTGCCGGCTGAAGCGCGCCTCGCACTTCGTGCAGCGGTACTCGTAGATCGGCATCGCGGACTAGAACGTATTCCCGGCGGAAAGGGGGGTCAAGTTGACGGCCCGAGCATGGCCCTCGATCATTGCAGGCATGCCGAGGCGCATCTCGCGCGCTGCGCTCGTCACCCTGGGAGCGCTCGCTTGCAACAATGGCCTGCAGCCCGTACCGGTGTGCCCCCCGGGCTTCGTGGGAATTTGCGGGACCGTGGCGTTCCGCGGCGCGGTGCCCGACAGCACGCAGGCGGTGTTCATCGTCGCGTTCGACTCGTTTCCGCAGACCTTGAGCGACCTCTTCAAGTTCAAGCCGGCGTCGCCCGTCCAGCTCCCGCTCGACCGCGACGGCCGGCACCCTGCTCCAGGAGACCGGCTTCTATCGTGACGCCAGCGACACGACCAAGCCCGGGGTCGTCCTGGTCGACGGCACGCGCGCCGGCGTCGACTTCGTCATCGATTTCGACAACCGGCATCCGGTCTGCAGTTACTTTCCCCCCTGTCCATGACGCAACTTCCCTGCGGTGTGTTGCTTGCGCTGTTGTGCGTCCCCGTCCGGGCCTGGGCGCAGGCTACCGGCGTCGTGTACGGCAGCGTGTCGGACTCGGCTGGCGTGCCGATCTCCGACGTGCGCATCACCTCGGGACGCGCGGCCGCCACCTCGGATGTCGTCGGGCGCTACCGGCTGGCGGGGGTTCCGCCGAGCCATGCCGTGCTCCGCTTCGCGCGCCTCGGCTTTCGCGTCACGCTCGACACCGTCGCCGTTCCCGCCGGCGACTCGGTACGCGTGGACGTCACGCTGCGACCAGGGCGATTCGCGCTCGAGCCGGTCATCGTCACCGCCGCGAAGCGGTCGCAGCTCCTCGACCAGTCCGCCACGAGCGTGGCACTCGTCAGCGACAGCGACCTCGCGCGCCGCGCCGTGAGCACGGTCGACGAGGCCGTGGACAAAGCTGCCGGGGTGTTGTTCCTCAACGGCCAGGTCAATATCCGCGGGTCGAGTGGCTTCGTCGAAGGTCTCGGGTCGCGCGTGCTGCTGCTCGTGGACGGCGTGAAGGCGAACGAGGCAGACCGCGGCGGCGTCGACTGGGACATGGTGCCGCTAGACGAGGTCCAGCGCGTCGAGGTGGTGAAGGGAGCGGGCTCATCCCTGTACGGGTCGGCCGCGTTGGGCGGAGTGGTCAACCTGCTGACGCGAGACGTACCCGTCGGCTTCCACGGTCGCGTGCGCACGACGGCGGGCGCTTACGCCGACCCGCCCGATGCGGCCTGGCGGTTCCGCGACTACGTCGGCGGCCTCGGCGGGCTGGATGCTACCGGCTCCTACGGCACCGAGGCGATCCGGGGCAGCCTGACGCTCGGCGGCCGCCATTCCGACGGGTACCGCGAGCAGGACCGCAGCGACCAGTGGGAGGGTGCGGGGAAGCTGGAATGGCACCCCGCCCCGGGGACCCGCGTGACGGCGTCCGGGTCGTGGACCAGCCATCAGTATCAAGTGAGCCCGCCCTGGTGCGAGCCCGGACAGTGCGACGATCGGGGGTTGGCGTTTCAACCCTTCCGGATCGGCATCAGCGACACCGGGGCGTACACGCGGTCCGACAAGGGGTACGCGGCCACGACCCTCGAGCGGACGGCGTCGGCGGAGTTCGCCTGGCAAGCCCGCGCGTCCTGGGTGCGGACCCACTTCACCGACTTCCAGCCCTACAACTGGGGCGTGGCGAATCGGTACGGCACCGAGCTGCGCGGCACGCTCCGGCCCGGCGGCGACAGCGACCGCGTGCTGACCGTCGGCCTCGAGGCGGCCCGCGCCGACGTGACCAGCGACATCTTCGGCGGGCACGCCGAAAACGAGCTTTCGGCCTACGGCGAAGGGGAACGGCGCGTTGGATCGGTGCGTCTGTCGGCGGGTGCGCGGGTGGACGAAATCGGACTGGTGGGCGGGGGCCTGGCAGGTCAATTGAGCCCGCGGGTGGGAGTCGTGTGGCCCACGCGCTTTGGGACGTGGCGCGGCTCCATCGGACACGGGTTTCGCACGCCGTCGCTCGCGGAGCGGTTCTCGTCCTTGGTGGCGTTCGGGATCCGCCTGGTTCCCGACTCGACGCTCGCCGCGGAGACGGCTTGGGCGTTCGAGCTGGGGGACGCGGTGTCGCTCGGCTCGACGCGGCTCGATGCCGCCGCCTTC